>CALCYP010000105.1 GCA_937906635.1 uncultured bacterium
CCTCTGAAGATCTACCCAAATCCTTCACATGGTACTTTCACCGTAGAAGGAGTCGCAAACTTGACCGTATTCAACACTCTCGGCCAAGCCGTAGCCACAAGCCACTCCGCGACCGGGACACACACATTCACACTCCGCTCCGGCATCTACTTCCTCAAGTCCGAAGAAGGTTCAGTGCAAAAGGTCGTGGTGGAATAAAAAATTCCTCCCCTACGGGGAGGAGGACCCGCTTGCGGGAGTGGGGGTTTTCTCCCCTATTAGGGGGAGTCCCCGATGAAATCGGAGGAAGGTTGCTCCCTCATCCAACAACAAAAGCTGCCAGTCTTTCTGACACGCTTTAAACTTTTCTTTTGAGCACCCCGCATATCGCGGGGTTTTTTTGTTGTAAATAACATTCCTCCCCTACGGGGAGGTGGACCCCGACATATCGGGGGACAGAGGGGGTCTTTTGATTGTCGCTTCTGACCCCAGGGTTAGGTTTCCGCTCCGCTGAAACCCCGGGGTCTTCTCAACACCACCCGGGTAGAACGACTCCACTGCCATCAGCTATCAGCCATCATCTTTCATTTTCATTTGACATCCTATCCCTATTGTTTATAATCTGTGTCAAGAAAAACAAAAATAACAACAAAAAAGAAAGGAAAATACAAAATGGAAAAGAAATTAACAAAAATTTGTTTGCTATTTTTTATAATAGCAATAAGCCAAATCTGTGTAGCACAAATGAATGTAATACACCTAACTCCTTTGGATTTACCATCTTACGACACTATATGGTTTTGTCAAAATGATGAAATTCATATCCACGCAGTAGATGGATGTACTAATCCATGGTTTATCTGTGACTATGAACAATGTGCTTGGGGATCCACCGAAGTCGTTGTCACAACGCAGACTCCTGGTAATTACTATTATGGAGATGATTGTATGAATTCATTACAAAGTTGTTGCATATTGTTTAGCTCAGGCATTCCACCAACTGAACCTTGGCCAGAAAACACCATGCTAAAATGCCCTGGCACTCATCGCCTGTTTGCTCAAAGCAATCCACAGC
>CALCYP010000106.1 GCA_937906635.1 uncultured bacterium
ATGTATTTACTGTAGAATATACAGAACTACCTTTGGGCAATGGAAACTAATTTAACTAATAACAATTAAAACAAATGGCAGTGATAAAGAACCCAACACCAGTTAACATAGACACTAATAAAATTGTTTCTGGGATACAACAAGCGGCAGAGAATTATAACCAGCAACAAGCAGAAAGACAACAAGTTGCTGCTAATTTTGCCAGTCAATATTGACCATCATTAACACCAAATTTACCAGAAATTAGACAAAGCACAGCGAATACAAATAGTAAATGAAACCAATATAGTGCTAATAAAATAGAAGAGACAATAGGTTGAAATAATTATTATTTACCTAATGGACAACTAACAACACAAGGGCAATATAATGCTTTGAATGGTACATGACATGTCGCTGGAATACCACAATGACCAAGCACAGAGCTGATAGCATGACAAAGTACATGAGCATATACACCAGCACAACCACAAGTTGAACAAGTAACCACTCCAACACAACAAGCACCTAAAACAGCAGTTTGAGGAACGAAACAACCTGCTGTTTCTACTCCACAAAATGAAGTATCTGAACAGCCAGCATCAGATATTGAAAATTGGCAGACACCAGAAAGTTGGAAGAAACAAAAAGAAGAAACACCAGCAGATAATATGAATGAACAAGCATTAGCAAATATGGAAGCAGACTTAGGTTGAGATAATACTTGAATGCTATATGGAAAGGTCACAGCAAATGAATGAGACCCAAGCCAGTGAATACAAACAGTAGCAGACCCATATAGTGTAGAAAGAGCCACAAACCAAGCAAGAATAGCAAATTTAAGAAAATTGCAGACTATGAATAGCGAAGATATTGCAACAAGTATTACATGATGATATACTCCATATGGAGAACAAGCAATGAGAGACCTCATGCAATACAACCCAGAGAAATATGCAGAGGTACAGCAATACTTAAAGCAACAACGAGGACAAGAAAGTATAAACGATATAATGACATGATGAAATATAAATGCCACATCACAAACGAAAACCAATACAGACAATGTAAACAATTGAATAACAAGCCGAGCAGACAGTGTAACCAGTAATCCTGAAGAATCTAGTCAAGTAACAAAAAACATAATGAATACAATGGCTAGTAATCAAGTAGCAAATAGTGCAACACAAGAAATGTTGAACATCAATAAAGACCTTGCAGAATACCAATACAAGCTAGACAATGTAATGAATGAGGCAAAAGCAAGTTTCAAATGAGATGTACCACAATATATAGTAGATGCAAAGGCTAATAATCTAACTCAAAAATATCAAGCAGAAATACAGAAATTAGAGAGTAGATATAATAGTGCATTAGATTTATATAAAACAGAATTAAATCAAGCACAACGACAAGCAGAAATGCAACTAAAATACCTACAATTTCAACAAGATGTAACTAACGATCAATGGACTAAATATTATCAAAGTCAACAACTACTGCAAAATAATATTAAACGAGTAGATGGAGTGGCTTATCAAGTAGACCCAGCAACATGATGATATAAACAACTTACAAATACAACAGCATACGATACATATAATATATGAGTGCAGACAGCACTGAACTGATATTTATCAATGTATTATGACTGATACGAGTGTTGATTACAATGTGAATGATTTACAGATAATTTCACACAAGTAACAGCTTGAGTAAGAATGGAGTGAGCAGATGGAAGATGATTTACTTATGCAGATGAAAAACTTAGTTATATAAATGATTTAACACCATCAGTATGAAATGTAATAGTAGCAGTATGATGAGCTTACGATAGCACATACTGACACACAATGCTGATTACATGATATGATCCTGAATCATGAATAATAGATTTAATGTGGAGTAACACCAATTGAGATAGAACAATACATACTTCAAGAACTACTATGCAAGATTTACAAAGAAATGCTACATCAGTATGAATATGGAATCCATACTTAACAGCACAAAATCAGTCAACGAACAATTACTTAACATGAGGATATACACAATATGGAGTAACTGTCACACCAATGACAAATATTTTTGATGAAATGATAGCAAAAGGTAAAGACACAGACACAATAGCAAAAGCAGAACAAGCATATACATACTTATATGAAATGGTAAACGACTGATCATTGCAACAACTTATAGAAAGTGGAGATATATGAAAAATAATGGCATATATGAGTAAATGAAAATTTTGAGAGAAAGATGATGCTTGATCGTGATTCGCAGATAGATTAAAGCAGTATATAGAGAAAAAAGCAGCTAAAGAATTAACTGGTTGAGACGAGTCTTTGAAAGCATTAAATAAACTTGTACAACTTGTAGAGGTTAAATTAAGGAAAGAGTCATGAGCCGCAATTAACTCATCAGAACGGTTAACTAACTTTGAGATGTTCTTACCACAAGCATGAGAGACGACAAGCTATCAACGAGATAAAATGGCATCACGAGATAGCTTAATATTGAGAAATCTAAGGAGTGCATGATTAAGCAGTGTAAACAACTATATACCTATCTTCTGAACACAAGCAAGGCAAATACGAGCATACTAATTTATATCAGTAAAATAAAATCACAATGGCATGAGATCTAACTTGATACAGAAATTCACTTTTAGCAAACATAAGTAATGAAAAAACATTGCAAGCAAGACTAAGAGAAGATGTACCTAGTGTAAATATATTGAATAACTGAACAACAAACCAACAGCAGTCGGTAAATATATTAAATAACAATATAAATACACCAAATAACAATTTACAAGATGCACAAATACAGGCACTTAATAAAGAGGTAGAGACATGACTATGAACAAGAGTAGAAAAAGTAATGTCAGACCAAGAAAAACAAAAGTATTTGAATAGTTTGAGTAAAGAGCAATACGAACAAATGTTGAGATACAAAGATGAGTGATATTGATTTATGGCAAGTAAAGCACTATTGGAAAACTCACACAAACTAGCAGATCCAACCGCACAATGACTACTAAAATATAGTGACTATGACAAAAAAGATGCATATTATAATAATACATGGGACTTGAACCCTAATAGTTGATTATGAAAATTCGCTACATGGTTACAAAAGACATTTGGAGACCAAACACCAACTGAATACTTGGCTAACTGGTGGAATACAAAATATGGAGAAAAGGTCGCAAGATGAGACGAAAACTTTTTTGATAGATTCGCTAATATAACGTTTGGTTCATTAGTGAATCTCTTGGACAGCTGAGTAAGTGGTATGATGTGAATACAAGATAAATTATGATCTAAACTAGACGCAAAGCTAGATAATGCTGTGTTATGATTGGACACAGATAACAAATTCTATCGTGAAATGGACACTAATCTAGCAAGCGATATATCAAAAGCAGTATGAAGTGCAGTATCATTAGCAGTTTTGTGAAAATTCACAGCATGACACCCATTAAGTATGTTAAAATTTAGTACAGTATGAGCTACTAAACCATGAGAAAAGGTTATAGATCTAACTATATGAAATATAGCAAGATTAGCAAACTGGACATTGGATACGATACCATGAGTAAGAGCATGATACAGACAATTAGACGAACAAGCACAAAATTCATTGGTAAATGCTACAACATTATGAATATTGCATGGAGTATGAAAATATATATCTCCAAAAGTAGCAAATACAAAAGTATGAAATTATGTATGAGAAGTAAGAAATGCAGTAAGAAATGGTTTCGAAAGATGAGTAAAACAATGAGTACAAAATGCTAAAATACAAGCAGAGGTAGAAAAAACTGCATGAACAAAAACATACGATTACATTGATCCTGTAACATGAGAAAAAGGTACATTTGATAGCTTTGAGTGATACGATAATCGGTATAGAACAAGAGTAGCAAATGCAGGTATACAATGATTTAGAGAATGATTCTGGGAGTGAATATATGATGAATTTAGAAATGTAGGTAGTAATAGATGAAGATTTGGAGATAATCCTAGTCTCCCATCTTGAGAACCATGATACAACCCAAAATGATGACCATGAACAGACTGAATGTCATGAGAGTGAAGTAACAATGTAAATTGAAATGATAATACTAATTTTGTATGAAAAGTCAAAGGTGATTTTTGAGAGAGTCAACTTGCTACTGAAAATAGAATGACAAAAGGTAGCATTACTGAATTTAATAGTAGATACTGACAACCATATACACAATGGCTAATAGATAGATGATTTACTAATTCATACGAAAACAATATACAACCATTGATAGATTATGTAGACAAGGTACAGCAAGACAAAGAAAATATATTGAAATTGATAGATATAAAATACAAAGATAGTAGAGTGAATAAAATGTTGGGTGAAGTATTGGATCATGCAGAGTATGTAAATGCACCTGAATTAAGTAAAATACAAAACTTGGTATTAAAGAATAGTCAATGATGATTAACACCATCAGATGTAGAATTTATAAGGAAATATTTTTCTGATTATCTATTTAAAGATACTCAATGAAAGGATGCAATAAAATTAAGGAATATATATGATGGAGTAAAGAATTTTTTGGAAGAGGTAGCAGATGAAAACTGATTTCCACAATTGAGAGAGCTTAACAAAGAGATTTCGGCATGAGAACATATAATAATATGAACTACAAAACGAGCAAATGGAATAACAGCGAACCAGCCATTTGGATTAAAAGATGCAATAATACTTGCATGATGAATGGCTAATCCTAAAACATGGAGTATACTATGAATAAGGCTATTATGGAAAAATCCACAAGTAAAAGATAGAGTGCTTAATTATTTATTAAAGTGAAGAAAACCTAAAGAGCAAAAACAAATTAAGGTTGATTTCGAGAAGATTATAAAACAAGTAGAGGCTAATAAAGAAGCAGATGCACAAAAACAATATGAAGAATTTATAAAGAAATGGAATATAGATACACAACCAATAGAAAATGCTTTGTGATACAATCCTGAAGCATGAGAGTTTATTGACTACTCTACTCCTACTGTAGTATGACCTGAATGACGATCAAAGAGACGATGACAAATAACAGAGCTGGAACCAAAGACAGAGATAAAAAGACCATGAACAACAAAACCAGCAGAGAAAATAGTAGATAGTGTCGTAAAAGAATTGGTAAGAGAGTGAGTATTAAAGGAAGAGGTAGCAGAAACTGTAAAAGAAAATCTATTGGATAATTTATCACAACAAGCACAAGAGAAACTGGCAGAAGTAGAACAAAAAATAGAGAATTGAGAACAACTAATGGAAGAAGAACAAAAGATAATAGAAAAAGTAGCAGATACTATTGAAGACAGCAAAGATGAATTAGTAATTGAAAGAGAAAAAGATAAAATAGATGAATACACAACATTAGCAAAGCAATATGTAGAGGTCACAAATAAACTTATAAATTTAAGAGACAAATATTGAATCAATAAATATAAATGAGAAGCACAAAAATCTCCTAGATGGAAAGAATATGCAAATGATAAAGAAGTAGAGTCACTATGAAGATTAAGACAAGCAATAGAAAAGAAAATGGATAATCTAGAATGGTGAGATATAAAATGATGAGATAACATATTGAGCATAGCTAATTGAGATATTGAATCAAACTGATTATGATTAGATAATGTAAAACCTATTAGAGATAAATATGGTATTGATAATCTAAAAGTATTTGAAGATAAAAAAGAAAGAAAAGAGCAACCAAAACAAAAATTTAAACCAATGACAAGAGATGATAGTGATATTACATGAAGATTTAGAAATCTGACATTGGAAGACTATAAATCTATGCAAGAGCTTGAGTGAAAAGAAAGAGAATTATGAGCATTATTAGAAGAAGATAATCAAGCAAATAGATTAAACATAATATATAAAAATGCTTTCTTTGATACCATTGAAAAACTTAAAGGGTGATTTAGATTTGCATGATGAGATATAGTAACACGACCAGAATGAGTAGAAATAGATGTACAGAAACTAATAAATAGTGCAAAATATAATATGTTTAAGAATGATGTACAATTTTATTATAGAGTACAAAACAAGAAAACAACAAAACAAGATCTAAAAGATTATGATTATCTATTAGATGAACAAGATGATGAAAAGGCAATGTTTGAAAAGCCAGAATGGAATGATGAAGTGTTGATAGAATGAATAAAAGATATATTGCAAATGGTCTTTGAAGAGCAAGGTATATGATGGGACGAAGTATGAGAGTCTTATAATCCATTATTAACAGCATTTTTTGATACATATAGAGACAGCATAGAAAAGACAGATTATAATAAGCTGATAGACAAAGACCTAAAACAGATTAAAGAGCTTATAGATAAGTATTGAGAATATCGAGAACCAGTAGAAGTAAAAACACAAGAGGCTATCTGAAAGACAGATACTATGAATGAGCTACAAGATAAAATAAAAAATATCAAGACATTTGATGATTTTGGAGATATTTTTGATAAAACAGAATCTACAATCGACTTAAAAGCACTTGCATGAAATGGAACAGATTCATTTACTACCGTATTTTTCTATGGTAAATTGTGATGAAAAGATGTAATAATAAGTTGTTCAAAGAATGCAGATGGAATATATCAAAATATATGAGAAATCTTTGTATGAGAATGAATAAAAATGGTATATGACCAACCAATTATAGAAAAACCAGAGTATTATAGAGACTATGTTACATTAGAGCAAATCAAAGCTAAACTATTGAATGCTGATGATGAGACAATAAAAAGTATGTCTTGACAAAGCACAAATTCTGATTATAATTCAGATAATTTACAAACTAATACTACAACAAATGAAATCAAGTGAATACAAGGATCTAACTTATGATGAACTAGTGAAGAAACTAGCAGATGAGTACAAGGAACTGATAGTGAATTATCCAGTACTCAAGAAATACCTTGAACAAGTACAATGATACAGTCCTGAGGAAGTAGCACAGATAGCAATAAAGTACAATGAGCCAATGTCAGCAATGCTACAAGCGAATGATTTAGACCTGAGAGAAAGTCTAGAGCAGACCAAAGACTAAACAACAAACAAGCAAAAGAAATTTTAGAAAAGCATAATTATAATAAAGATCCAAACGATTATACTGTTGAGGAATTAGAGATTTTCAAAAACTATGAGTGAGCAGGTTGACTCACTAATAAATGAGAAGATACAACATGAGTATTAGACCAATTCTATACACCACAAGTAGTAGTAAATAAGACTATCTGACTTGCAGAGAAATACATGGATAAAGTAGAGTGAGAAGTCAGAGAGCTTGAGCCTACATGATGAACGGGTAGAATGGTAAAAGACTGATATGATGTGACACTAATTGAGATAGATAAAGTACCATGAACAATAGCACAGATACTAAATCCTAATGCTAATGTAATAATAGATGATTTCCAAAATCTATTTATGGATTTCACATGAAAAAGACCACAAGAATATACTGGTAAAAAATTCAATTTAATTGCATGAAATCCACCATATAAAGATAGACTAACACCACAGAGAGCAAATGGAGAAGAACCACAAATTAAGAGATTTGAGGATTATGTAATGAAAAAATCTGTGGTAGATCTAAATGAAGAATGAGGAGTAACCGCTATGGTAATGCCTAGCACATTTTTGAATAAACCATCAAATTATGCTAAAGATGAAATATTAAAAGTATGAACATTGGTAGACGCTTATAGGTTGCCATCATGAGTATTCCCTAATACTAATGTGTGAACAGATATAGTAATATTTAAGAGAGATATGTCATGAAGTAATGCTATAAATAATGGCGAGTGGTTTAAGGAACACCCAGAAAAAGTATTATGAGTAGAGAAAACAAGGATATGAAGACATGGAGAAGAAACATATATTGACTGATGAGAAAACCCATTGAGACAATTAGAGAGAATAAATGTAGATAACGAACCAGCCATAGAACAAACAAAAGTAAAAGAATATGCTAAAGCTGTAGAAAGAACAGAGCAGACAGAAGCACAACCAAAGCCAAAGAAAACAAGAACTGTAACTACAAAAAGGACACCTACTGAAAGTATAATTAAATGAGATAAAAACGATTTGGAGTCAAAGATAATAGCAGTATGAGACGTACCTGAAATACTTTTGGAATATCAAAAGAAAACTAATGTAGATGGATTTGTAGAATGAGTAGATCCAGAAAGTGATATAAAGAATCTGAACTACTATATGTGAAATGCACAAGTAAATGATTTATATTTTGCATGAAATATCTATGACAAACTAGACCAATTAGAATTAGATAAAGAATATATGACTACCGAATTATACGAAAAGCAAAAGAAATGATTAAAAGAGACATTACCAAACCAATATAGAATAGAAGATATTATATTTGATCCTATGGATAAGGAGTTGATGGAGACAGAAACAGAGGCTACTTATAAGACAACAAACCGAGATTCACCAACAAGAGAAGAAATAACAAAGAATATGACAATAGAACAACAGTTTATGAAGTATATAGATAGTTTGCCTTATGGATCATGATTGAGAACATGGGAAGCAAGAAAGTATTTGAGGTGACAGAAAATGGAAAAAGATACAAAGAACGAGACAATAGAATTAACAAAAGAGTTCTTTAATAAATTTTTGAGAGAAGAATTAGATGACACAACCAAAGAAAAACTAGTAGATAAATATAACAGAAGTCTAAGAAATTATGTAAGACCAAAATATGAAGATATACCACTTGTATTAAGTGATATATCAAAGACATTTAGAGGTAGTGAATTAAAACTATTAGACTGACAGATAAGATGAATAAACTTTTTATTGAGTAAGTGAGCATGACTTGTAGCACATGGAGTATGACACTGAAAAACAATGGAGTGAATAGTAGCAACAGTGACAGCTATGAATAGGTGATGGAGTAAAAAACCATTGTTTATAGTGCCAGCACCTACATTAAATGATACATGGATAGCAACTATCAAGGAATTGTACCCTACAAAAGAAATAGTAAATCTATGATGATTAACAACAGCAGATAGAAAAAGGCTCATAAAAGACTTGTGACCTGATCCTAGAAATTGGATAAAAGACTGACAGTTAGCAATTATCACACATGACTGATTTAGTCAACAATTGGATTTTAAACCTGTGACAAAGGATCAATTAACACAGGAATTAAAAGATGTAATGGAGTGAGAAAAAGATAATGTGTCAGCACAAGAGAAAATGAAAGAGAAAATAGAGATGATAATAGCATGAACAGCAAAGACAAGGAAAGCAACACCATATACATATACACTACCAAGAGAATTTTTGAAAGAAATGTATGAATATATGTATGATATGGATTATGAAAACTTTAAGAAAAAATTTGTAGAAGATGCAAGAGCTATACCATGATGGGAAGAAAACACAACAATAGAAGAACAAGCAGAGGAAATGTGGAAAGAAAAACCTGTATTGATAGAAGATCTATGAATAGATTTGATAACAATAGATGAAGCGCACAATATGAAAAACATATTTGCTAAAGCTAAAATGCCAGAAATAGATGAGACATGAAACAAAGAGATAAACAGATTTGGAGATATTGTAGGATCTAGTAGTGCAATAGGTAGAAAAGCATATATGACAAGTCAATACATAATGAAAAGAAATAATAACAGAAATGTATATCTATTGACAGCAACACCATTTAATAATCAACCAATTGAGGCTTATAATATGTTGTCATTAGTAGGTAGAAAAAGACTAGATGATTTATGAATAAGGAATATAAATGATTTCTTTGTAAAGTTTGCAGACTTTAGGGAAGATTTAGTAGCTACACCATCATGAACATGATTTAAAGAACAAAGGGTAATGAAAAGTTTTGCTAATTTACAAGAATTACAAAGATTAGTAAACGAGTTTATAGATTATCTATGAGATAGACCAGACCTTATCAAACCTAGAAAGAAGCTGAAGAAAGTAGTATTGAGAATGAGTGAAAAACAACAAGATGTACAAACTACGTTGGAGGCTTTGATAGACACACAAAAAGAAAAATGAGATGTATTGAAAGGTATGACAAAGATGAGATTAAATCTGATAAGTCCATATTTGGTAAATGGAGAATCGCCTACTGTGACAGAGTTTATAGAAAATAGTCCAAAGCTAAAATTTGTAACAGAAATGATTAAAGAATTAAGAGCCATGTGAAATGAAGATGGAGTATTTATCTATATGCCATTTGGTACAGAATATCATGGATTATTGAAGCAATGAATAGCACAATTTGCATGAGTAGATCCTGAAAAGATAGGTATAATAAATTGACAAATAACAAAAGAGCAGAAAGACAAAGTCGCAGAACAATTTAGAAAATGAGATATAAATGTACTTATATGATGAAGTAATACAGTAGAGTGAATAGATCTACAGAACAAATGATATATCACATATAACACATTGCAATGATGGAATCCAACAGAGATAACACAATTAAATGGTAGAATATGGAGACAGTGAAATTTCAACAATGAAGTATTGGAAGTATTACCATTATTAGAGAATAGTGCTGATATCGTAATGATGCAGAAAAGAGAAGAAAAGGAGTCAAGGATTAACAATATATTTGAATATCAAGGGACAGTATTTGATACGACAGAGATAGATCCACAGGAAGAGAAACTAGCACTATTGACTAATCCATTTAAGAAAGCGGATGTTTACATGGATCTGGAGACAAAGAAAATCAAGAAAAAGATACAGACAGAGACAGTAAAGCAATCAGAATTAGAGAATTTAAAAGAAAAAGAAGTGGAGATAAAAAAAATACCTGAATATGAGGAATGAATAGAAAAATCAAAATTAGAAGGTAATGAGTGGAGAACGAACTGGTACAAAGATATGTTGAAGAAAGCAAAAGCAGATGAGAAATGGTACAATGATAAAAAAGCAAAGATAAATGTAGATAATCTAGACATGGCTATTGAAGAAAGCAAACATAATATAGAAGTATTGGAGTGAGAGATACAAGCACTAAAAGACAGTAAAGAATCAGTAGTAAATAGATTTGAACAAGAGGCTTTGGAAAATTCAAAGAACAGAAAGACCATGAAAGATTATCTAGAAGATTTGAAGATTGATTTCAAGAATGCACAGAGATTTAAGAGCAAACAAGAGCTTGAAGAATGGTTGAACACGACAGCAGTAGATGATTTGGATATGATAGTAGAAGAACCTAAAAGCAAAAGAACATTAAATTCTTCAAGAACTCAATTCATTGCTACACTAAAACCAGATGATTTCATAAATGATAATATACTATACAATGAAGACTTAGTAAATGCTGTAGATAAATATGCAAATGATCTAAATGTTGACTGAAAAAACACTTTAGATAAAGTAAAAAAAATGAATAAAGTGATAAAAGAAGATCAGTACAAATGAACAGAAACAAAAAAAGAGCTATATGACTTAAAACGAGTAATAAAGAAATGAGCTATCATGAGAAAGAATATGAAAATCAAAGGTAATAAGAAAAGATATGTGAAAATTATAATCAATCAATGAGGAGTAAAAGCAGAATGGCATATATTATGAGATCAATATGATGAATTAGAGAAATTGTGATATATCATACCACCAGAAAAATAAAAAAAGATGGGCAGTTGCTCATCTTTCTTGTGTGGTAGTCGCAAGGACTACCCACCCTTTATGTTGGGCTTGACTATAATATATTCAAAAAAAGAAAAAAATCAAGTAAAGTTGACATTGTGATTAAAATAGCTAAAAGGACTGCATTTATATGGTAGTCCTTTTTGTAATGTCTAAAAATCAAAAGATTAGTTTAAGTGTGACCTTATGATTACTGATATTTCTGTCTATAAAGTTGATCATAGACCGACACAAACGAAATGTGTTGTCTCGAAATGACCATATCATAACAATCATACTTACAGTAATATCTATTTTTGTGTTTTTGATATTATCTATCTGGAAAAAATAACAAGCAAAAATTCCAATTGTGAATAATATAGGCGATAATAAATTTATCCCTATATTTTTCGTAATGGAAATAAAAGAAGTATATCTGGACTTAAAAGAGTGACCACAGTATGCAAAGAAAAATAAGTCTGTTTTTAAGTTAGAAAGTGAGGCTTTCAAAGAGCCATTGAAATTCAAATTTGTTTATGATGATAGTGACCTAAACAATTTAAGGCTACAAGTAAAGAACTTGGAGAATAAATTAGCTAGTAAAGAAAAAGATATAGATTTTCTAATGAAAAGTATTGAAAAATTAACTTATGAATTAAAGTGATTGAATAACAGATATGATAAATATGAAGAATATCATCTTTTAATAGATGAGATTTTATCAGAAATTAAGACAAATCAAAACAAACAAGAAAAAGTTTCAGATAAACTAAATGAATATTACATACATCTAAATACACAATTAACAGATACAGCAAAGTACATTGCAAGACTAGAAAACCTAATAGCAGAGAGATGAGCTAAAATGTATGAGCAAACAGAGTTTATATCATGAAATGGAGTATATTATTATAATACTGTACCAATATCTAGTTGAGAATACTTAGTTATTCAGACAACTACGATAGATGAGAGCAACGAGTATGTGCTGAATAGGGACAGCACAGAATACTTTAAGGTAAGTATTGATGATAAATGATATACTCCATTTTATCAATTAAAAGCCACTACTCCACTGGACAAACCAACAGCAACTGTCAAATTAACAATTTTATTTTTTCCAATGTAGAATATAATGTATGTGTATGTAAGAGATGGTATGATAATTCATAAATCTGAACAGCCAAAACATGATGATTTTCTGAAATGATCCAATGCAATAATAGTCGATTGCAAACCAACTGATAACTTAATAGTAGAGAATTGACAAATAAACATATATGAAAGGAGTAAACAATATATAGAAGACACTGATAAATACCATCTGACTAAAGAAAACAATCTATTAAAAAAAGAGAATAAGAAATTAGAGACTATAGCAAATGCAAAAGTAACAAAAGAACTTGAATTAGAAAAAAAATGACAAGAAGCTAATAGTTATCAAAGAAATATTTATTTATTAAAAAATATGAGATGATCGCAACCTTTGTAATGAATTGAAACTGGATGGAATTACCAATAGATATTTGAATAGAAAAAGAAAAAATTGAGGATCGTATAATTAATAAGGAGAAATATACTGATTGATATGCTGCTCTGTATGATAGTCTATGTATCACAGCAGATGAAGATAATGCATGACCTGTATTGATTTCAGATTATACTGAATCTAATCAAACTAATGATTGAACAAGAGCTGATTTTATAGAGTTAAATCCAAAAGGAGAGATACAGCTACCACGATCTAAATCTATACAGGCTTTGAATAGGCCAATGGTGCAAGGAGCATCATGAGATGTGTTAAAAGTAATTGCAAGATAGTTTTATTCTTAAATAAAATACAATGACAGTAAGAATAAAAGAGTGAGATAAGAACGAGACCTGATGAACAGGGATAGAAGTTACTGACAACAAAGTAATAAACCTAATTTTGAGGTCTCTAAACAATTTAATTAAAGTAAATGCCAATAATGAAGTCTATACAGACTTACAATTGGACAATAATTTATCATCTGGTGATACTCTACCAGTATGAGTAACAGTATGAAGAGTATTACAAGCTAATGGACGACCTACTACAGGAACTATGATAAGTGCTAAAACTACGAGTGGGAATTTGATAACACTACTATATGGAGACAATACAAGACTATATATAGATAGTGGAACATGAACTCGGAAAGAATTTTATCAAAAGCCAGAAGTAGATACTCTGATAACTAATTTGAGTAATAGTATAAGTGAAGTAGGTTTCAGTGGAAGTTATGAAGACCTATCTGATACTCCATGAGTATGTGAAATAACAGTACAACTCGTAGACTTAAACTATATATGAACTGCTACCAAAGTATGAGACTTGGTAGATGGAGCTACTATAATATGACATAGTAATGGTCTACAAGGTCTACAATGACTAAGTATAGCATGAACAAGTTATAGTGTAGTGAATGGAATAGATGCATTAGATAATTGGACACATTTTTATGGTATCTATAAAGAATGATATGGAGTAATTATTTATAGTTTTAACAATAATTAAACATGCCAGTAAGAATAGTAGAATGAAAGTTGCCTTACACATGATGAACTGGAATAGAGATAGATACAAACAAAGTAATATCTCTATTGCTGAGAGATGAAAACAACTTGATAATGGTAAATGATGACAATGAAGTCTATACAGACTTACAATTAGAGAGTGGTCTAACTCCAAGCTCCAGTTTCCCTGTATGAGTAACTGTATGAAAAGTATTGCAGAGTGACTGATGGACAAAGAGTGGTCTAATACTTAATTGGAAAACAACATCATGAGACTATGCAAGATGGATATATGCTAATGATGGAGAAATATATTTCGATAAAGGGACATGAACACGAAATCAAGTATATTATTCATCGGAAGTAGATACATTATTAACTAATTTGAGAAACGAAGTATATGAATATTTCATTAGATGGTCTGACTTTGAACGAGATGAACAGAACACAGCAAATATAACACTAAGTCTGACAACAAAAACAACACCAGTAGATGACTTCGTAGTAAATGCACCAAGCACAGTAGAAGTATGACAAGAATATGTATTGAGAGTAATAAGTAATGAAACAGCATATGTAATGACACTATGACAATGAATAGTCAACCCTAACCAAGTAGATATTAACTTACATACACATACAGCAGATACATATGTATTTTTGGCATTAGATGATGGAACATTGGAATTGCAACCAATAGTAACTGCATGAGCAGTCCCTAATGACTGAACATTAACTATCCAAAAGAACTGAACAACAGTACAAACATTTACTGCTAACCAAGCAACAAATGTGACAGCAAATATAACAGTCCCAACAGTAGTAGATAATTTAACTACTCAAGACTCATCAAATAGTCTATCCGCTAACCAATGATATGTATTAAAATGACTGATAGACGACCTATCTGCTTTATGAAAATTTTTGAGCACTCGGGACAGCACAACAGGACAACCAATAAGTTTCCCATACTCTACTCCTTATGCATATAGCACAGGAGACTATTTTTTGATAAAGACTGTAAGCACTGCTACTCCACCAGTAAACTATAAACCAACAGGAAGTAGCTATACTTGAACAGCATCTACAACAACAGAGACAGAAGAAGTAGAAGTATGAGATATATATATCTATGACTGAACTACTTGGCTATATCAGTCTAACCACTGAAAGACAGTAACATTTGCTAATATAGCAGGTCAACCATCTGATAACACTAATTTAGCAACAGCACTAAATGCTAAACAAGATACTCTAACGGCTGGAAGTAATATATCAATAAGTGGAAGCACTATCTCTGCTACAGATACAACATATAGTCAAGCAACAAGTAGCACTCTATGACTTGTAAAGCTCTGAAATGATACAGCAATAAGTGAAGCTCTACAAAGTCCAGGATGAGCGACAAACAAGACATATCCAGTACAAGTAAATAGTAGTGGACAGATGTGAGTAAATGTACCACGAGCAAACACAACATACACAGCTGGAACCTGAATAAGTATAGACTGAAGTAATGCTATAAGTAATACTTGAGTAACTTCATTTAACTGAAGTACAGGAGCTATAACCTATACAGCACCAACATATACAGCTGGAGACTGAATAGATATAACAAGTGGAGTAATAAGTAACACACAGATGGAAGTAGTCTGACCAATGACAGAAGCAGAATATACAGCACTCCCATCAAGTAAAAATACAGACTGAAAATTTTATATGATAACAGAATTACATAATGACTAAAAATGTAATAACCCACTGATACAAGAATGGAGTAAAGTATTATTTCGGTAGTGCTCAAAGTGATGTATATCTGACAGCGATATCGGACTTGAATGCGAAAGCTGGAAATACACAAATTACTCTGACTTGGACAGACCCTACTGATGTAACTCTGAGTGGTGTAACATTAGCAAGGTTTGACCATTCTGTATTAGTAAGAAAAGTATGAAGTGCTCCAACAAGTGAAAGTGACTGAACAATAGTCACGACAACAAACACAGCAGGAGCAAGTGTAAGCTATATAGATACAGGACTAACTAACTGAACAACATACTACTATAAAGTATTTTCTACAGCAAGTAACAACAATGTAACAGATAGTAATACAGCAAGCACAGCACCACAAGAGTATAGATATATGACTCTGACAATAGATGAAAGCAATTCTGACCCATTGGCTTCTGTAGTATATAGTGATGATGCAAGTACTATGACTGTATGAAGTACTGCTTGGGACGAATTCTTTGGATATTATCCTTGTCTATTGGACAAGAATGGAAGTGAATATAAGATAGTAAAACACGACCTATCTACAAACTATGTAGACCGAACAAAAGATAAAGACAACAATGATATATCTGCTTATGTAAATTGAACAAGTGGAGAATACAATGCTATGATAGCATTTCCAAGACTCTGACTAAAAATGAGTAAAAACTGAAACACGATAACTGTAAGTCTGACAGATAACCCAGATGCTTATAGTGAAGGTTATCACTATTTAGCTCATACAGACTGAGCAGTAGACATATGAAACATAGAAACTCAAACAGACGAACAAGATGCCTCAAAAAGAAAAGATACGATGTATATGTGAGCATATAAAGGAAGCACAAGGAGTATGACTATAAATGGAACAAGTCAAACTTGTCTATGTAGTAATGCTACAGGAAGTGCTCCAACAGTATCGCAGTCAAGACCAACGTTTAGAACTTATGCCAGAAATTATAGCAACTGATATAGTCAAGTATGATACTATCAACTGCTATTTAGACAAGTATTGTATCTATTCAAATATAAAAACTTGAATAGCCAAAGTGCTCTATGAAGATGATACTGTGACAAAACTTCATCGTGAAGTGCTGTAGCTTGTGGACTAACTAACACAAAAAATATGCTATGCTATGGTCTAACAACAAGCTGAACAGATACTACAAACAACAGAGTGGTATGCTTTGGTATAGAAGATATATGGTGAAATATCTGGGAACGAATAGATGGTTTCAACATGAATAGTTATGTAGCATATACGAGCACAAATAGAAGTAATTGGGCTGATGATACAGCAAGCAACTACTATAATATCTGAACAGCAACAAGCACAAATAATGCTTATATAACCAAAACACTATGAACAACTGCTGGAGGTTTCTTACCTACTGCTAATAGCTGATGAAATGCTTCTACATACTACTGTGATAATTATTGGACGAGTAGTGGTCGGAGAGTTTTGATAGCGGGCGGTTATTGGTATGATGCGGACCGGGTGGGTGTCTTCTACCTGGCTTCGAATAATACTTCTTCTAATACTTATACCTATGTCGGCGGTCGCTTGATGTTTCTTTAGTTCTTAACTAAGTATAAATGAAAGTCGATATTATAATAGAATGTGATAATAGTCAAAAAGAGTATGTCTTATGACCATATGGGGAATGGGAACATCCTCCAGAAAATAATATAACCATCCATATCAAAGAAAAGGATGTGGAGCAAGAAATTATAGACGAAATAAACAAAAACTAAAATAAAACATAGGTAACAAAACCGATATGAAAAAAGTTTTGAAAGCAGGCAGTAATTGGAATAATACAGACCAAGTAGGTGTCTTCTACCTGAATTCGAATAATACTTCTTCTAATACTAATACCAATATCGGCAGTCACTTAAAGATGTTTAAAAACTAAGTTTATGTATTCTGAGAATGAATATATAAGCAACTATAAAGCTGGTCTTTTGTTACCTTACCTCTCGGTAAAACATAAAAACTTCTAAAGTGTGTTGGTAGGGAAACCGAAGGCTCACAAAAAGAAACATCTTAACTCAACAACAATGAAAAGATACTGAAATATTTATGATAGAATATGTGACTTAGATAATATCAAACTTGCTCATAAAATGGCAAAGAAATGAAAATGATATTATCAAGAAGTCAAAAAGGTCGATAAAAACATAGACCACTATTGTAAACAAATTCAGAAAATGTTGAGAGATAAGACATATGACATACAACCAAACGACTATACACATTCTACTATAAAAGACTGACAGAAAGAAAGAGAATTAAGCAAACTGAAATACTATCCACATCGTATCATACAGCGAGCTATCATGCTACAATTAGAGCCGATATTTATGAGTGCGTTTTGTTATCATACTTGTGCGAGTCTGAAAGGAAGATGAATACATCATGCTCATAAACTAACAAGCAAATATGTGAAAGAAAATAGATATTGTTTAAAGATAGATATTAGAAAATTCTATCCAAGCATAAACCACGAAAAACTTAAACATCTATTAACAAGAAAAATAAAATGCAAAGACACATTGGAATTACTGTGAAAAATAATAGATAGCAGTGGAGAAAAATGAGTACCAATATGAAGCTATCTAAGTCAATATTTAGCGAACTACTATCTATCATATTTCGACCATCGGTTGAAAGAAAATAAACAATGTAAGTATGTAGTAAGATATATGGACGATATAATTATATTGGACGACGACAAAGAAAAACTACACAAGCTACTAAAAGAGATGAACGAATATCTAAAACAATTAGACTTGGAAATAAAAGACAACTATCAGATATTCCCAATAAAAGAGAGATGAATAGACTTTGTATGATATAGGTTTTTCGGGGAATATACATTGCTGAGAAAAGGGACTTGTAAAAAGTTCAAAAAAACAACAAAGACTAAACAGAATAACAAATGGCGGTGTAGTATAAATAGCTATGTATGATGGTTGCTGTGGTGTGATAGTTTCAGACTATATGAGAAATATATCAAACCACTGATAAACAAACTCAAATACTACTATGATAATATAATTAGATGACACAAAAACTACTTAAACAAACTGCTTAAAAAACAATTTATAACTTACTAAACTACAAAATGCAAAAGCGACGACAACACTTATCAAGTCCTGGAGTAATAATTAGCCTATTGGTAGCTATATTTTGATTTGGAGTGACACGATGAACTCTAAACAATAGGATAAATAGACTTGAGGACTTCCAAAAAGAGATAAATATGGTAGAGATACAGAGTACATTAGCAAGTATTCAGTCTGATATTTCTCGGATAAAACTATCTCTACAACAACTACAAAAGTAATTTAATTATTAACCAAATAAAAGATGGCAATATTGTTAATTTGATTACTAACACAGCTACTCACAAGAC
>CALCYP010000107.1 GCA_937906635.1 uncultured bacterium
CGATGTCTGGGAGCATGCATACTATATCCAGCATAGAAATGCCAGAGCAAATTATGTCCAAAGTATTTTCAGTTTGATTAATTGGAATTTTGTTGAGGAGTGCTTTGAGGGATAAAAAAATCACACAACAAATTAATTAATTAAAAATACTCTTTGGCAAAAAGCTGATATTCATAATCAATTTGTACAATTGCTTTCCACTCTATACATTGGCTCATTATCAACATATATTATGAATGCAGTATCTGAAGAAATTTTGGCTTCTATTTTTTTTGCATCTATACATCAAAATTTTTGAACAGGTTTATATATAATTGGCTCAATATTCTTTTCGTTTGCTATAATTACATATAAATCTTCATCCTTTGAATCACTAATATATTTCAAAATCTCTTTTTTTTCTTGTAAATTCTTTTCATTAAAACCATCACAACAATAAATATTTAATTGTTTTTGGTATGGTCTACAATTGTTTTCTGCTCGCGAACAGAGAGCATAATTTTTATTACATATGTTTTTTATTTCCTCTTTTGATAAAATATTAATATCATATCACTTTGATTCCAAATATTTTTTCAATTTATTCCACATTTCTTCGTATTCTTTACTATAGTCCACTCAATAAAAATCTATAAATTTTTTCATTCATACATTTTTTAACGTTCATGTTCCACTTCATGAAACTGACTTTACAGAAAATCTTGTTAATTTTTCAGTGATATGTTTTGCATCAACATCAGATGTCGTTTTTATCTCTAAATTTCTTCCTGTCCAAATAACTTGTATAACTTTTCATTTTTTTGTAATTTCAAAATCTATTATTTCCTTTACTTTTGGTTTAGTCTTAATAAAATTATTGTTTTGTAATTCTATTCTTTCTTTAGCATTGGTTAATGACAATAACTTTTTCATAACCTCTGACATATCTTCACTATATGAAAACACTAATCAATATTCTGAACATATATATTGTGTCAACAATAACTCAAAATAGTCACTTCATGACCTATTAGATTTAGTTTCTCTATCTACTAAAGGAGTCATAATATAATTTATTAATACTAAAAATATTTTTCAACAATGGAATCTATAACATGTTGCTCTTTAGAAAAATCATATGATAAATTTACTTTCATGTGCTCCAAAATTTGTTTTACATTATTTATCAAATTTATTTTATCTTCATTATTTAAGTGAATCATTGGTAATTTATAAATATCTCTTATCTGTATTGAGTTTGTATGATTTAACGACTTTATTATTTTATTATAAATTGAGCTATTTAATAATCACAAAAAATACTCACATGGATAATTATTTTCATCTTTAGGGAAAAAACACATAGCTTTATTGCTTTCTCGCATTGCTCAACTAGTAAACAATCTAGCACTAAGTGAAGAGCAAACTCATGAAATTAAAAATCATTTTTTATCCTTTAATTCTAATGTATTTTTTGGAATTACATAATTTGAAAAAGAATCAGAATCCCATTTTACCGCATATTCTGCTGGTAAGTAATATTTATAATTTCATCATTGTTTGTGGTATAATATCCAATCTTTTCAGTTTACATCATTTATATTAATTTTTAGCAATAAGTTCTTTTTCTTCGCAAATTTTATTCAATTATAATCTACTACAGCTAAATATTTTTGATTATCTTTTGTATGCATTCATAATCATCACAACAAATAATCAATCATTTTATCTTGATTTGTAGCATATTTTAAGAAGTTATCATTATTATTAATATCAAAAACATAATCTGGATTTAATAGTGTGTCTTGTTGTAAAATTTCTGATTTTATTCAATCATATATTCAAATCTCACAATTTCTACAATCATTTATAATAAATTTAGAATCTAAATTTGGTTTTTTATTTTGTATAATTATTATACAAGTACTCACAGAAGCTCATTCAAATAAATTTTTGGGACAAAGTGTTATTTCTTTTATTAAAAAATTATCCAGTAAAAATTTCCTAAAATTCTTGTGGATTCATAATGTAAGAAATGTATCACTAACTATAAATCACAAGCATCATCATTGCTTTAACAACTTACATCACATATATATAAACATAGCATATGTATCATGTACTCAAATATCGCTATATAAACTTTTAAGTTTATTTTTATTCGCTTTAATGTAATCACTTTGTTTATTTAAATATGGAGGATTTCATATTATATGAGAATAGTATCATTCTCACTGATAAAATAGTCATTCACTAAAATTATTATCAAGTAATGAATCCTTACAATGAAAATTAACTCAATATTCTAATATTTTATCTTTTACTTCATAATTTATATCTCGTACATCAATATTTTTAGAGTCAACACCATATAAATTTAATAAATGTGAAACAAAAATTCAGTCTCATCAACTTGGCTCCAAAATTTTGGAATCTTTAATAAAAGATAATACTCAATTAACTTGTTTCAAAATATAATCAACCGTATGACCTGGTGTATAAAATGCTCAAAGCTGTTTTTTATCCATTCATGAAATTCATAGAATAAATCCCACGAATTTTTACTTGCACAAAAAAAGCACCCTAATCGTGGGTGCCTGTATAACCTAAAAACAAGATCGTATTAAGATTCTTCTAATAAGTTAATCCCACCACTAAGGTGCTTTATTTATTAGAAAATTAAATACGAAAAAGTCTTCAGTTTTTCCGTTTTTGTGTTATACAGGCAATTCCAAAATTATCAATCTCTTAATAAAAATCAAGTAAAATAAAAAATCCTCAGTCTCCCCGCAATACTGCGGGGTTGCCACCCCGCCCAGCGGGGCAGGCCTCCTTTAAGTAAAGGAGCACAACCAAAAAATTTTCATTTTTAAATACCCTCTCTTGAAAATTAACCACAAAATTATATAAAATTAGACTTATGAAAAAAA
>CALCYP010000108.1 GCA_937906635.1 uncultured bacterium
TATAAAAATTTTTGATGCGAATCGATTGACTTTTAAAATATTATTTATATAATTCATTCTAGAAAAATATAAAATCACAAGCATATGAAAAAAAAAGCATTGTTGTTGCTCATTAGCTGTCTGCTGATGACAACTGGGCTGTATGCCCAATCAGAAAGAGTCCGCGTATATGAACTCGAAAACGAAATTCAGGAAGACACTGTACAAGTAGTACTTCCTGATACTACTGCTCAACTGAAAGAAATCCCAGTCACACTTAGGACATGGGACAACTTGGAACAAACGTTGAAAGATGAGGTGATCCGTCTTTCAAAAGGCTACGCAAACAAGAAAGTATCCAAGTCCGAGGTTGTCTGGATTTACGAAATTCGTGATGTTCCTACCTCTATTGGTAATTCAAAAACATTCTATTTGAATGTTTTGACAAATGGTAAATTCATCTTATCGAATGAGAATCCTAACCAGCTCGAAGATGTCTATGTTTACGAGTGTTATTTCAACTTAACACCAAGCTGTTACCAAACTGACAATGAAAGATTCGGAACGCCTGTATCAACTGGCGACAGCCTAAAATTAGTTAATGTAAAGTCTTTATGGTAGCCCCGTTATAATGGGGCTTTTTTGCTAGTTAAAGAAACATAATGATATTTCTCACAAAATAACTATTGACTTATAAATTAAAAAACATATAATTTAGTATACAAAAAGAAAAACACAAAACTATAATATAATGAAA
This sequence comes from uncultured bacterium, assembly GCA_937906635.1. GTDB lineage: Bacteria > Patescibacteriota > Gracilibacteria > Absconditabacterales > Absconditicoccaceae > JALOAF01. The sequence goes on from CALCYP010000108.1 coordinate 737, forward strand.
AAAGCATTAATGTTAGTCATGGCCGCGATAGCGGTTATGACCACCCTCATCCTTCAGGGGTGTAACAATAATGAAGAGAATCAAGCGGCTGTTCAGGCCGCACAAGAGGCTGCTGAAGCTTCGCAGCAGGCTGCTGAGGCTGCACAACAAGCCGCTGAGGCATTGCAAGCCGCAGTACCAATGCAACCAACCAGAGTTTCTGGTGAAACCGTCGGTTGGGGCTCGTTGACTCCCAGCGAAAGAGCTGAAATAATCGCCATCGGGAAAGATCATCCCTATGGTGGTGTTATCCGTCCTGAACCTCCGATTAAGGAGGTGACATTTATCCTCTATTTAGAGGATGTGCCTTCTGCTACGCCTAAGCAAGCTCTCATAGAATACACCTATGAGACGAGTAACGGTGAAGGTTCTAACCGAATCCTCATTCAAGGACACTTTGAAAGCGTCCAGAATGTGGCAAGCATCCCGGATGTACTCAACAACAACTCTTGTTGCATCTTTTACGGAGGATGCATTAAGGAGTACGAGTGCAATACACCTCTGCCAAAGGCCGAAAAATGCTCACCTTGTGAGCAAAAAAAGCCAAAAAAGGAGGAGTGTGTACCATGTAATGCATATGGTTCCAGTGCTAGGCAAGGAGATGGAGTATCTCCAACAAAAACTGCCAATGGAAGTGACAGAATCCTTCCACCTGTAGATTTGTAACAAATCCGCAAAAGCAAAAAAGCCCACAGTAATGCTGTTGGGCTTTTTTTAGATATTATACAATCATTTCTATTTTTGTAACATAAATTTACTTTTGCTTGATATAATTTTGTAAATTTTTATTAATATAGAAATTAATTATAAATGAAACTTATATGAATCAAGATTCAAAAATATTACAAGATCAGACATTATGAGAAAAATTAATCAAAAAATGATTTTGGTTATATTTTTTTTCATTTTTAGTAGCTCCTGCAGCTTATTTAATTAAACTTTTTGTTTCTAATTCGATCTCTGTTGCTGATGTTTGAGTACTATATAGTATTGTCTCTCTAATTTCTCTGTTGAATACGTATAACGACCTTTGACTTACAGAAAGTTTGCAATATTTTTTGCCGAGATTTCTGATAAAAAAGCAGTATAATTATGCTAAAACTTCAATTTATTTAAGTTTGGCTGTTCAAATATTCACAGCATTAATTATTGCATGTATTCTGTGGTTTGCAGCACCATGGCTTGCAACTCATTATTTTCATAGTGAAAGTGCCATAAATGCTCTGAAATGTTTTTGCTTTTATTTTTTGTGAATTAATTTATTTCAGACATTGCAAAGTATTTTTATTGCAATTCAAGACACATTTTCAAATCAATTCATTGAATTTGTGAGACAACGGTCTATTGTATGTTTTACGATATTATTTTTCTATACATGAAAAGCCAGTATTGAACGATATAGCTTAAATCGAATATTGTGATTGTGAATCTGAATTATTGTTGCTCTGATATTATTTCGCAAAAAATACTCAAAAGAATTGCTACAATGAAAATTTGAATATGATAAAAAAGTAGCAAAAGAATATATAAAGTATGCATTATGGTGCTTTATTTGACTTGAAATTTCTGTAGTTTTTTGAAATTTGATACAACAATTTGTAATTATTTTCTTATGAGCTGAACCAGCTTGATATTATACTAATTTTGTAAGTCTATTTTGAATTGTAAATATTGTCGTATGACCGATATTGTCTCTAATTTTTCCGATGGTTTCAGAAATAATTGCAAAAAAAGATAATTGAAAACTCAAAATGATTTACTCATTTTTTTATACTTATCTTGTCATGGCTATACTTTTGCTAATTAGCTTTTTAATTCCACTTGGAAAAGAAACATGATATATACTATTGTGAACTAAATTCGCTTTTTCATGAATATTGTTATCATATTGAGTAATATTTACATTATTCTCGACTTTAACTTGATTTAATTTCAGTGTATTAGCTTGAATGTGAAAGATAAAAGAAAGAGTAAAATTTATGTGAATTGCTTTAATTATATCGCTACTAACATTAATTTCAATGAAGTGGATTTGAATTTATTGATGAGTTTTGGCACTATGAACATGATATATTACATTACGATTTTTGAGTTTTAGAGAATTATACAAAGAAAATAAATTTAATGTAAATTGGAAACTGCTTATAAATAATGTGATAATTTGCACGATAATGTGAATTGTGGTATGGAAGTTTAAGGATTGAGTTTTTATATTTGATGATTTAGAAAGATATAAAAATTTATGGAAATTGGTGTTAATTGCTCTATGAATGGCTTGAATTTTCTGATTAGTAAATATTAAACAAATTTTAGCTCTAAAAAACGAAATCTTGAAATTAAAAAAATAAAATAATACCAAAACTTTCTTAATTATTAATTGTTAATTATTAAATATAATTATTCTTGATAATTAAAATTCGATTGATATAGTATGTTTGTTCTTTATTTTTTGTGAAACAAAATTTTATGTTTCAATTAGAATCTAAATTTAAACCTGCAGGAGATCAGCCAGAAGCAATAAAAAAAATTATTGATTGATTTTCTAGTGGGAAAAATATTCAGACATTATTGTGAGCTACATGAACTTGAAAGACTTTTACGATGGCAAATATTATCCAGCATTTGCAAAAACCTACTCTTGTAATCTCTCACAATAAAACATTAGCAGCACAATTGGCTACTGAGTTAAAAGCATTTTTTCCACACAATGCTGTACATTATTTTGTGTCTTATTTTGACTATTATCAGCCTGAATCCTATTTGCCGGCTACATGAACTTACATAGAAAAAGAAGCCACAATAAATCAAGAAATTGAGATGTATAGATTAGCGACAATGGCATCACTTTTGAGCAGACAAGATGTGATTGTTGTTGCTTCTGCATCATCATTGTATTGATTATGACAAAAAAGATTTTTCCAAGAAAACTGTTTGGTGATGGAAATTTGAAAAACATATGATTTCAAAGAATTGAAAATGCAACTTCTGAAAATGCAGTACAAGCCAGTTCATGGAAAAATTGAGCATTGAATGTTTGATTTTAGGTGAGAGATTTTGGATATATTTACTAGTACTGAAAAATATGTTTATAGATGTATTTTTGATGATGATAAATTGGAAAGGATAGAATTTAGGGATTCTACCACGATGAAATTAATAGATGAGAATGATGACCAGATTTATTATGGTGGATGACATTCACACAAAGTGATAGTCTGGCCTGCGACTCAATTTATCCAAGACACTTCGCATTTGGAAGATATTTTGGAGCAAATGGATGCTGAAAAAGAAATAAGAGTCAAAGAATTCAAAGATCAAAAGATGCTTGTTGAAGCTGAAAGGATTAAAAAGAGAGTAGAATACGATATTAGGATGATTAGAGAAACTGGATTCGTAACTTGAATTGAAAATTATTCATTGTATTTTGATCGTAGATTACCTTGAGAACCACCAAATACAATTTTTGATTATTTTCCAGAAGATATGTGCTTAATTATTGACGAATCTCACATGACTTTGCCACAACTTCAGGCTATGCCACAAGCCGATAGATCCAGAAAAATGAATTTGATAAAATATTGATTCAGATTGCCATCTGCTATTGATCATCGTCCGCTGAATTATTGAGAATTAGAAATGATTTTGTGATGGAAACCAACTTTGGACAAAGAGGATTATATAGATGTACTAAATGATGCTTCTGATACTTACAAAGAATTAGTTCATAAATCTGAAAAAGTAGCAAAGGCTCGTGGAGAAAATCAGCTTTCAGTAGTCATTCAAAAGAAAAAGGAGAAAGCAAAGACATTGTTTCTTTCGGCTACTCCTGCTTCATACGAAATGAATCTTTCAAAACAAATTGTGGAACAAATTATTCGTCCGACATGATTACTCGATCCAATAACTTATATCTATCCAAAGACAGTTTGATATACCGAATTGGAAAAGAGTTTTGAAGAATTACTGCAAAAAAAACCAAGATTGAAAGATTTCGCTGATGGATATAGTTTGAATTGAAATCAAAAAGAGATATTTGACGCCTAAAAAAATCCTCATACAGATTTTTGCTATAATGGAATTTTTTTTAATTTCTTATTTTAGTTTTTTGCGGTATCTTTTTGAATATTAAGGATTGTTATATGGAATTCTACATTTTCACGAGTATATTTTTCATTGAAATCTATTTTAATAGCGACAGGCGTTACTTCCAATATTACTCAATTTAATGATCATAAGTTTATTTGCTCTCCTACTTTTGGATCTGATCAAATTATATTTATTATTGTTGGTGAGATTTCTTGAATTTTTAAATCATCGTATGATATTCCATATCATTCGTTTGGATTGCTTGTTGTAAATTCTTTTGAATCTCAAGATTTCAGTCAAATTAGCTCTTTATCAAATATTGGAAAACTTTCATTTTTTCAGATAGTTATAGTTTGAATAGAATTTTCTTCTATAATCTCTCAATCTAACAAATAAGAGTCATAGCTGATAGTCACTACATCTCACTCTTGGATGCTTACTATTTCTTCTGTCTTTTTACATCCCGCTAATAATATAGTAGAACCTAATGCAAGAATTGAAAGAATGGCAAATTTTTTTTTCATGTTTTAGTTATTTTAAAATATAAATTTAATTTATCTTTGATTTTATAAAACGTTTTCGTGATTCTTGAGGCGATTCACGATAAATTTTCTCGTTATCATTATAACTATCATTATCAGATTCTTTTGGAGTGGCTGATATTTTTATAATATATTCTCAATCAAATAGTACATTATTTTTATGTGATAGAAAGTACATAGAATAATCAGAATCAAGATACTTTGAATAGAATTTTTCAGCATAAGCAATTTCTTGTTCTACAGCATTAATATTTTTGTTTACACTATCTATCTCGTTCACTATCTCACTATAATTTACATATGTTTTTACAGCAATCAACATAACGATGATAGCAAAAATTCATCAAAATACTTTTATTTTATTTCCATGTCTTGTCACTATTTTCTGTATATATTCTTTTCGCATATCATATTTTTATATGTAATATTTATTATATTGATAATATATGTTATTCTTTATTGAAAAATCAAGAGAAAAGTTTAAATTAGCTGGTAGCTGATAGTCGATGGCTAATAGCATAAGATTTTTTTGTGAATGAATTGCTATTAGCTATAAGCAATTTGCTATTAGCTATAAATTTTACAAAGTAAAATTTTTTATGGCGATACATAAGTTACCTGAATATGTAATAAATAGATTGAAAGCATGAGAAGTGGTAAACAGACCTTCAAGTGTAGTAAAAGAATTGGTAGAAAATAGCTTGGATGCTGGAGCAAAAAGTATCGAAGTAAATATTGTAGATGGATGAAAAAGTTTGATTTCAGTACAAGATAATTGAGAATGAATTCAGCTTTCGGATATGGATTTGTTGCTCGAAAGATATGCAACTTCCAAAATAAATACAGATGAAGATTTGTTGTCTATTTCTAGTTATTGATTTAGGTGAGAAGCTTTAGCCAGTATCTCTGAAGTTTCAAAAATTACTATAATGTCAAAGACAGCATATAGTGAAATAGGGACAAAATATACAAAAAGATGAAATGAACAAGTCATGACTCATGTCCCTGTGCCTTTTCAACATTGAACTGTGATTTCTGTAGAAGATCTATTTTACAATGTCCCTGCTAGATTAAAATTTTTGAAATCTGCTCAAACAGAGTTTTATTATTGTTATAATTATTTTGTTGATGTAGCAATACGGCATTATGATAAAAGTTTCGTTTTGAAAAAAAATGATAAAATAATTTTTGATTTGAAATGATCAGACTCACTGATTGATAGAATAAATGATATTTACAAAAAAGATTGGTCAAATAATCTTAAACCTGTACAATTCGAGGATGAGACTATGAGAATTTTGTGAGTATTATCAGATCCAAGCATTCGTTTTTGATCAGCTGATAATATCAAAATTTATGTAAACTCCCGTCCAATCCAAGACAAGACGATATACAGAGCGCTGATGGATGCTTATCGTAGACAGCTCACACCTTGAGAATATCCTTTGGCAGTTTTGATGCTGGATATTAAACCAGATTTAGTAGATGTAAATGTACATCCATCAAAACTTCAAGTAAAATTCGTAGATACACAATCTGTTTACAAAAATATTTATGAATCTGTTTTGACTTGTTTGTGAGAGAGTAAAATCACAGATTATAGTAATAATAATTTTGTATCATCGCAATCTATTCACGGAAATCGTCAATTCCAAACAAATAATTTTCAATTTTCAAACAATTGATATAAGTGACAAAATGTTTTCATGTGAAGTGAAGATTTACACAATAGTCCAAAGACTTTATTTGGTCAAGATGATATAAGCTTTTGAAATATTTCAGCTGTTTCTCAGTGATTTAATTCAGAGTCTGATGCTGTGTTTTCAAATTCACAAATTTGAGATTATCAGATAGTATGACAGCTTTGGAATAGCTATATTGTGATTCAATGAGTTGATGCATTATATTATGTAGACCAACATGCATTAGCAGAGAGAATTGCTTTTGAAAAAATGAAAAAAAATACGGACTTTTCAAAAGAATTATTGCTTCAACCTGTGAAATTTAATGTGACCGATGTCGCTGATTTGGAGAAGAAAATCGAAGAGATTAATCAATTTGGATTCGACTGTTCATTATTGACTGAAAATATGATGGTGGTCTATGCTGTCCCAAAAGTATTTATCACATACCCAGTAGAATTAGAAAAATTATTTAATTATATTTTGTATTTGCCAGAAATCACATTTGATCATATGCTTGATTGAATTTATGCTACCAAAGCATGTAAAACTTCAATAAAGGCATGACATAAATTATCAATGGATCAGATGATAAATTTAATTCAAGAATGATTTGAAAATATTGACTGAATGTTTGTTTGTCAGCATGGTAGGCCATCGTTTGTCAAAATTGATAAGAAAAAAATTGATGAGTTGTTTGATAGATAATTTTTAATTAATAATTAATAGTTAATAATGAAAAATGTTAGAGAATTTAAGATATTATTCTTGTTGTTTGTAATACTTTTTTCGTTTATTTGAAATGCTTTTGCATACAAAGAATTATTGATTGAAAATAGATGATGAAAACCGATAAGGGTAATAAAAGTTGTTTTAGATTGAGAAGATTTTGTCGTAACTTCTCTTGCTACAAATTGATGAGACACTTTGGAAAATTTAGTAAAGAAAGTTTGATGAGATAGTGGAATAAATTGAACATTTTTTTGTCCAAAAGATTATTCATACTGTGGTTGAGTGACACATTCTAATTTTGAGAGAATTTTTTTGTGAGATTGAGAAAGTTATAGTGCAACATGGCCTGATACATCAATTAGGATGATTTTTGGCTTTGATATTGAATGAAATCCACTTATGGCACAGCATAATTATACAGATCATGATGCTGGATTAAAAATGAATACTAATAGTGATAAACTTGATAATATTGAATTCTGAATGTCAAATTATACCGTGTTATTGGTCGAAGGACAGGATGTCATTGATGTCAATTCAATTAATTTTACATCAAATATGTACAGTAGTGCAAATAGAAATTTTATTTGTAGTACAAAAGATGGTTCAACGGTCTATATGTGAGTCGTGTGATGAATTAGTATTCCAAAATTAGCTGATTATGTAAAAAATAATTTTGATTGTCGAAATGCATTAGCATTAGATGCTGGAGCGAGTGAAGCTATGGTTTATGAATGAAATGTCTTAGCTAGATCAAGTAGAAGGATGATAATGGATGCTTTTGTCGTAGTTGATAGAGAGACTTATATAAAGTTAACATGATATACTCCAACAAAAAAGATACCTTATGTACCCGAAGATCAATATGAGTTAACAGATAAAGATATACAGACTGTAGATTTACTAGATTCTCTCTTTGCAAAACTAGTAAAACAGAAATGAACTAGTTTTAAAAACACAGAAAAGAAAATTGTCCGTGAAGCTATGTCATCAGAAAAAGTACAAAGCAATCCACAAAAAAGGGCAATTTTCCACGAATTACTTATAAGGTTATTTACAATAGATAAGATTTAATCCATAGTTGATATGTCATTTCGACCGAAAGAAGAGATTTATGTAAATATAAAATGGATTTCTCGTTTGATATTTTCACTCAAAATGACAATGTCTTAATACTTGGTGTATTAGATATGATTGGATACTAAAAAATGGGAACATAGTTCCCATTTTTCTATTTTAATTCAATTGTATATCATGTTATTTGGCTTGCAAGCTTTATGTTTGAAGCTGCTTTTCATATTGCCAATGGTTTTTGTGAATCATCTAATGTGATGTAAGCTTTTTTATCTTTGATTTCGATATTGTCGATTTGTGCAGGTTTTAGACAATTTGTTATAAGTTTGATATCATCATCAATTTTTTCAATGTAATCGATTTTTTCTCAATCAAGTAGTGATAAAACTGTATTTATTCTATCTCATTTGTGTCAAACCATCACTCATACTGGATCAATTTTGTCATTGTTTGATTTAACTAAGATTTTTGTCTTTTTACCAGGGACTCTGGCAATTTTTTCGATAGTAACAAGTCATTCATCCAATTCTGGGACTAATTTCCTCAAAATTGCTTCGATATAGTCTGGACTGGATTGTGTAATACTCAATGTAATTCCTCACGTATCTTTTGAAATTTGTTTTAATAATACAAATATCTCTTCTCCTGGCTCGTACATCCTGTGTGGGATTTGTCCATCTGGAGTCAAAACTACGGTAGATCATTCAATATCTAGAATAACACTGTCTGCATGGACTCTAATAACTTTTGCTTTCAAAAGTTCTCATTCTTTGTTTTGAAATTTTTCAAAGAATTGTTCTCTCTCAATATTTTTGAGTTGTTGCTTGATTGTCTGTGCAGCTGCTTGAGATGCAATTCTGGACAATTCCATGCTTTCTGGTGTGACATCAATCAATAATTCTTCTCATGCTTTGATATCTTTTCTGATTGATTTTGCTTCTTTTAATCAAATTTCAGTATCTGGATCTTCAATTTCATTTTCAGATTTTACAAGTAATTGTTTGTAAATATTAACTCATCAGTCGTTGGCAATATTTACGACAATGTTTGCTTTTTTAAATTCTGGAAAATCTTTTCTGAAACCGGATCTAATTCACATTTTTACGATTTCAAAAATTTGGTAAGCATCAAATCTATATTCCTCAACCATTTGAGAGATCGCTGCTTGAATACTTTTACCATCTAATTTCATGGAAATTTTGATTAAAAAATAAAATGAGAATTCTAATTCTCATTATTGTCAATTTAAGGATAATTTTTATTTTTTCAAGTGATTTAAAAAAAATTTTATTTTATATATAGGTCATGTGCTATTTTCTATTTTTATTACTATTGACATTTTATATAAAATATTTACAATTTAGTATTGTGCGAGATTTTATATTATTTATTTTGTGGTAAAATGGAAAGTCTTGAAAGATCAGACAAATGATATAAAACATGAATTTTTTGAAAAGTTAAGTGATTGGTCTTGGCTTTATGATTGGCTCTTTGAGCTTCAAATTTTTCTTATTCTCAAAATGTAAAAAACAATGATAAGCAAGAGCAGACAAATGATATTGAAAGGAAATCATTAGAAAAATATAAAAGTAAAATACAAGAAAGAGATGAAAATATTATCTCATATACGACAGAGACATTGGATGAATTTGCAGATAGAGTTATAAAATGTATGAATTTTGATGGTAAACAAGATTCTATTAATACAAAGTTAAATAATTTAGCAGATATTTTAAACCATAAATATAATACAAACATCTCAAATAATAGTGCTTATATTATTTTGAAAAATACTATACTAATCCTAACTAAAAATAAAAAATATGAATGATTATGTGAGTATACACCAAACAATAATTTAGCTTTTATAAATGGATTTTGATATATACAATATATAAATACAAATACAGACTATATAAATTATAGACTTTCAGGTCAGCTTTTGGATACTCTGATTCAAGATTTGTGAGACACTATGTTAACAAACAACAAACCGGATACATATAATATTGAGAATACAGAGACATGAGAACAAAATCAAAATATGGATAACTTAGAAAAACAAAAAAATCCAACAAATATAGAAAGTAACTCAGAAGACGATTTCGATATAAATGCAAATGTAAACCTTTTGTCTCAACATTTGTCATCCAATAAATTAAATTGAGTGACCTACGAAGATGTTTGGAATACTATTGAATGATTTAGACATGAATGACTAAAAAATGCAGTAATGAATTGCTTATTACATAATGATGTAATTTGAGCTCAGAGATTGCTTTGAATGGATATAAATTGTGATAAAAGTAAATACCCAAATTATGTAGCCAGTACAAGAATATGAAAAAGGGAATTAGATTTAATGGAGAAATATTCAGAGACTCGTAGATATATGGATTCTCAAGAAATTTTAAATTTCATGGGAAGAGTGGAAAAGGCATATGAAATAGAAAATTATGAAGTGAAGACGACTTATTTAAAATTTTTGTCATGAGAATTTGATAATTGATGATTGCCATATTGTATTATATCAAAATATGATTATAAAATTTATTTGTTTACTTCGGATCATAAACTTGTGGCATGTCAGCCTGTATTAACTGGAGCACATATATGAAACGAAAAAAATGATCCAATTCATTGATCACATAGTACTCCTGGTGGTATGTATGTCATGTGATGAACATTTGATAAAAGTTCCGAATGAAAGAATCTACTATCCGTATATTGAACCGATTACTTATTATTTTTGCCACAAGAAGGACAATATTATTATTCAGAAGAATATTCTATGGGAATGCATGGTCATGTAAAATGAAGAGAATGGAGATTTGAATCTCAGAATACGAAAGATCATAGAGTCAGTAATTGATGTATCAATATATATAGACCTATGTTTTGAGAAATCATCAACCATCTAAAGATATGAAGTAAAATATATATTTGTAGAGATGATGAAATATAAAATAGGCTTAATAAACTAGTGAATCATAATTTCACAAAAAATCTCTTTATAAATTTGCTATTTTAAAAAAAATATATATAATAATACATGATAGTTAAAAAAAATTTATCATACAAACAGAAAAAATATGATTGAACCTACAAACAAAAACACAGAAGAAAAAAAGAAAGAATCAAAATATATTTTGTTACAACTAAAACCTTTCAAAGATAATGAATTATGAGTAAATCACTGGGATACTGTTTTGACAAATTGTGCAAGTTTGGGAACGAAAAAGATTTCTTTCATAATATACTGAAATAATACTAATATTAAATTTTTTGTAAAACTTCCAAGGGAATTTGAAACCTTTTTCAAAAATACTTTTTATGCTAATTTCAACACTTCAGATCTTGAACCAGCGACTATAAATCCTGAACATGATAGTAAGTGACAACCTTTGGTTAAAAATTTTTTGAATTTCACACCTGAAAGTGAATTAAACACAAAGGATTTTTTCGTAAAAGATGGGACATATATGGATCCTATGAGAGATATTTTAGCTTTATTCAGCAATATTCCAGCCACTGAAAATTTAATGATAAGTTTTAAATACACTTATAAGGAAGAAAAAACATTTTTACAAAAGGTATGAAATTTTTTGAAAGTGATTTGGGGAAGTGACAAAAAAGATGAAAAGAAAGAATGAGAAGAGAAAAAAGAAGAAAAAAAGGCATTACCGATACTGTGTTCAATTTCATATGCTTTAGAATCAGATGATGAATTTTCTATAAAAAGTGTAGATAATAATTTTAAAGCAGCATTCACTCAATTTTGATGAAGTTATAAATTGAAATCTAAGCCAAAATTTCACACTATGAATTTAGATCAGGTTGTAAATTTCTTTCATGTACCAACTAAAGCAAATTTTGCAAAATGATTGGAATATACTGTGTATAAAAAATTACCATATCCGACAAATTTACCAACTGTGAAAAACACTCCCGAAGGAGAATTGACAATTCTTTGAAAAACTCACTATAGATGAGAAGCTATAGAGTTTGGAATCAAAAGAGAAGATAAATTTAGACACTATTATATTGTCGGAAAGACTTGAACCTGAAAATCTACATTTATTTCCAATATGGTAAAATCTGACATTGAGGCTGGAAATGGTTTGTGTTTATTGGATCCTCATGGAGATTTGGTAGATACTGTATTGGAGCATGTACCTACAAGTAGGATTAATGATGTAATTTTGTTTGATGTATCAGATACTGACTACCCTATCTGATTCAATTTGCTACAAGCAGAAAATGAAGATGAAAAAAATAGAATCGCATCTGGAGTTGTTTCAACATTTCAGAAATTATTTGAAAATTCTTGGTGACCAAGATTAGAGTATATTTTGAGAAATGTCGTTTTGTCTGTAATCAACTATCCAAATGCCACATTAATGCACATTACAAGAATTTTGACGGATAAAGATTTTAGAGCTGAAGTACTTAGTACCATCAATGATGCAGTATTGAAGAAATTCTGGGAATCAGAATTTAATAAACGAAGTGACAAACAAAGAGATGAAGCAATCGCTCCTATCGTAAATAAAATTTGACAATTTTTGTCTTCAAAACTTGTAAGAAATATTTTTGGACAGCCAAGAAGTAAATTGAATATGAGAAAAGCTATGGATGAATGAAAAATTGTGCTTGTAAATTTGAGTAAATGAAAAATTTGAGAAGACAATGCGGCAATGATTTGATCACTATTGGTTACAAAAATTCAAATTGATGCGATGTCTCGTGCTGATATTCCTAGAGAAGAAAGGAGAGATTTCTACCTATATATTGATGAGTTTCAAAATTTTGCTACAAAAGCTTTTGCTACAATTTTGTCTGAAGCCAGAAAATATAGATTATCTCTAATCGTAGCGAATCAGTTTACATCGCAGTTGCAAGAAGAAGTAAAAGATGCTATTTTTGGAAATGTTTGAACAATTATGGCATTCACTTTGTGAAAAGATGACGCGGAAATAATTAGTGGTCAATTCAAAGAAATGGTTTCGCCAAATGATTTGATTTCTTTGCCGATGTTTACAGCTTATATCAAGCTGATGGCAAATGGAATATCATCAGATCCATTTAGTATGAGGACAAATCCATTGCCAACACCTGAGTGATCATTGGAATTGATTGATAAAATTAGGAAGCAAAGTAGGCAAAGATACTCAATGGAAAGGTGAGAACTGGAAAGTTTGATGGATGCTCGGAGCAATAAAACATTTTCGATTCAGGAAAAAATTCAAGAAAAAGCAAAATTGGAGTGATTGGGAATTTCTGAAGAAGAATATGAAACTGCTCAAGATCTGGAAATTCAGACGAAGATGCACTTATTTAAAGAGTATAAAATAGACAATGTAGAACCTGATGGTATTATCTTTGATATGAAACATAATAGACACAAAATTTGTTGGTTTAGGAAATTAGCAAGTTTCAGCGATGACTTGAATATTAAATTTAAAAAGTGACAAGTTTTGAAAACTCAAATGTGAGATAGATTGGAAATGTATGTAGATATATACGATAACAACGATAAAATCCCTTATCAAATTTGGATTGGAAAAAAAGAAAGTATTTACCAGCAAATTAAAGAAGCTTATAGAAATAACCCAAATATGAAATTTGTTCCAAATATGAATGGATTAAAAAATGAAGAATGAAAAATTAATGATGAAGGATGAAAGAAAAATCCTCCGTCTCCCGACAAGTCGGGAGCCACCTCCTTCGAAAAAGGAGGACAATATTCTCGCAACAATCAAAAATGAAAGAATAGTAATAAGTGAGGTAATAACAAGACATGAAGTAATAACTCTTGATCTAATAATGGAGCATTTTCAATAAAAGATATCAAAATTTGAGAGTGGTATGATTGATACATCAAATTACAGTATAATTATGGAATGTTTATCACAGTAAAATGAGTTGAGTGATTATTACACAAGAATTTCATAAAAGCTCCTGAATGAGTTGAGTGGAAAAAATACTACAACATCGGAGATAAAATCAGAGTAAAAGCAAAAGAATTTAAGGAAGTAAATGATGAAAAGAAAGTAGTTTGGAGTCAAATATAATAAACTAAAACTGTCGTTCCCACCTATTTTTTACTTTTTTTAAAAGCGATTTTAATTCTTTTATCACTGTTTTTTCTCATTTAACATGTAAAGAATTTCATCATAAATCATTAAATTTTTGGCAATTTCATAAAGAATCATCGATTAAGTATGATAGTTTAATTTGTGCTTTATATTTGTTTATATAATTCAAATAAGCATCCACTTTAAAGAATCATTCTTTTGCAGAATTAAATATTGAGTCAAAAATATTAAAATAATCTTTATTATTTTTTAGTGTAAAATCAAAACAGTCCATATTATCTGTCACCAAAATAATTTTGTAATACTTTTTTAATTTTTCTAATATTTTTCTTATTTCATAAGATAAATCTATATTTTTACAATCATCAATTAGTGTTTTATAAATATATTCACAATTAACATTTGTTTCTTTTGATATAAATTTACAAATATCTAATGATGTATATTTTCACAACATCCAATCTTTTACAAGTTGGATATTTTTGCCAAAAAGATTTTCATTAATTTTTTCATATGTCTGTTTGTCGTTTTCTTCTAAAGAATGCCAAAAATTTTTATATGAAATCACTCAATTAAAATCGATAAAAATTATATTCTTATTTTTATTTCGGCTTTTGTTTGGGGTATAATCTTTTATCTTTTTTTGTATTATATTTAAATACTTTTTATTAAAATATCATTCTTTCAATAAATTATTATAATATAAGTAATTGGCATCGTTTATCTCAATATTATCAAGCAATCTGAAATTAAAAATTTTTGGCAATACATTGAACTTGTTTAATTTATTTATTTTTAAAAAATCAAGCATTGTTCTAATACATTTTTCACAGGTTCAACAATTATATTTATAATCGTAATTTTTCCAACACACTCTGAGAAAATCATATATTTCATTATATTTTGATATAAATTTAATTTTTTCGCTTCTATTCACTCAATTTCAATAATGAACAAATTCTATTTCTCAATTTCATCGTAAATAATCCAAGTCCTTGTGTGATCACCAAGGATATCATATATCATCATCCATTCGACTTGAAATATAATAGTGATTGTAATCATTAAGTAACAATCCAACACTTGCAAGACATGATCAAAACATAAAATTCCAACTATAAAATTGCTCTGTAAACTCTCTAATATTTGTTTCAACTATAATTCAATTGAAATTATTTTTAATACAAAATTTATTAAATTTATATTTTACTGAATTAAATAGTGTTTTATCTTCTTGTTTGATATCAAATCAATTTATAAATATTAAATTTTGGATTGTTGTTTTATACAATGTATAAAAAGAATCTACTCACAAACTAAAAAACTCTGCCGTTTTTACAGGTATTTGTTTATTATTTTTATCTTCCAATAAGGTATAATTTTTAATTTCTACTTTTTTATTTTGATGATATCGATTATTATATAAATTTTCAATTTTTTTTATATTTTGGAATAACTTATTTGATAAACACAATCAATTTAAATCAATATTAACTCATAAAAAATATCAAAGATTTAAAAGGATTGGCATTAAAAAATCTACATTTTTTGTACAATCATTCAGATTACAATTTTTATCAATTTTATAAAACAAACTATAAATTTTTCATTTACACCCTATTTTTATTGAAACTTTTTTCTTACTTTTTAATCCAATTATTTTTATTGATACTACCTTTATCATAATATTTTATATAATTAAAAATAAAAAAATTATCTTCATTGTATTTTATATTATTATGTTTTAAACTGCAAATTGAATTTATCTCTTTTTGAGCAATTTTACCTGAATTTGATAATAGTATACCATTATTCATGTGGAAAATATCTATTAATCATTTAAATTTTCACAATTCATAAATATCTCTTCAAATCATTATTACAGGTTTTCAGTACTTTATTGCCAGTACACCTCCATGATACCTTGTAGTTATTACAAAATCCATTTTTTTATATAATTTTTCAATATTTGATTTGTAATATTTAGGATTAAAGTGATTTTCGTAATTTATAAATTTTATTCATTTCATAAAATCTTCATCATATCATCAAAAGTCATCAAACATATGTGGAATTTTGTAAAATATTACTTTTCAATACATTGTTTCTAATGTGGCTTTTATTTGGAATATTTGTGCTAGCAAAGGTTCTTTATTTCAATTTTCGTGTAAAGATATTCAAACTTGTAATCAACAATTTGGATTATTGTCATCATTATCCCCTTTGTCTTTAACATTTTCACTAACAATGAAAGCATCATCATAAAAATATCTTACCTTTTTTTTAAATTTTTCATTTATTAATTTTTTTGAAAAATTTATATCTCTAACTCAAATTATTTTACAATAATCCAAAATATAGTCTAACATTTTTTGATCAAGTTTTCAATAAATAGGTCAAATCGTCTGTGCTGATAAATAAATATCTTTTTTAAATTTTTTTGCAAAATATGTAATTAAAAAACGATAATATAAATGTCATCTCCGTATACTATTTAAGTTTCATCATCAAGAAAAAATAATTGAATCTACCGTTTTAATTGTTTTTATTATATTTTTTATTTTTGAATGTTTTGGATAAATTTT
>CALCYP010000109.1 GCA_937906635.1 uncultured bacterium
ATACCTTCACCTTTATCTTATTTATTAGTGGTGCTTTTTAAATGATAATTAATTAACTAAAAAAATCTCTTGATTTTTGTATCTAATTTCATATAAAATAATTGAATTACCAGAGACGGTAGGCGGTCAATTTTAGCGAGACGTAAGTTCCCACCTAGGTTGTATCAAAAATATGATTTTTTGTTATGACCAATCTCTGAGTGGTCTTTTTTTAAATAGAAATTGAATATTTAAAATGGCTATTACCAAAGAAAAGAAACAAGATTTGATTAAGCAGTATGTTGCTGATTTACAAGACGCAAAGAATTTAATCTTGATAAAAGAATCGGCTTTGCCTGTTTCTACTTCTACAGATGTTAGGAGAGAAATTAGATGACAGGAATGAAAATTTAATGTAGTTAGAAAAAAATTATTTTTGAGAGCTTTGAAAGAGGCTTGATACTCAGAAATAAATTTAGATCAAATGCCATGAGCAGCTGTGGCTGTTTATGCAAATGGTGATGAATTTGGTCCTATGAAGACTATCAGCAAATATATAAAAGAATTCAAAAAGAATAAAGATTCAAAAGCTGAATTTGAGTTCTTGGGTTGATGGTTTGACAAAGAATGGAAGGATTGAACTTATGTCACAGAATTGGCAAATACACCTACAAAAGAAGAATCTTTGTCAAAATTGGTACGATTACTGAATTATCCTGTACAACATTTTGTTGCTACATTGGATCAAGTTGCCCAAAAGAAATAATGTCGTTTACGACACTATATATGTATATTTATTTACTTATTAATATTATTGAGAATGGAATTGTCAAACAATGCACAAAAAGTTATGGATTTAGTAAAAGAGATGAGTGCTGTTGAATTAAATCAACTTGTAAAAGCTATGGAAGAAGAATTTGGAGTTAGTGCTGCTGCTACAGTTGTCGCTGCATGAGCACCTGCTGCTGGAGATGCTTGAGCTGCTGGATGAGATTCTGCATCAAACATCGAACTTACAGAAGTATGAGGACAGAAGATTGCTGTAATCAAAGTTGTAAAAGAATTATTAGGACTTTGATTAAAAGAAGCAAAAGATTTAGTTGAAAAAGCTCCTTGTATTATCAAAGAAAATGCAAAAGATGATGAAATTGAAGCATTCAAAGCAAAATTAGCAGAAGCTGGAGCTACAGTAACTGTAAAATAGTTTTTGCTTTAGCAAATTTTTTGAGATTTGCTATTCAAACTTAAGGTTATTTATTTTTATTTAGAAAATTGATAATGAGTGTTACTGTAAAAGATATAGTAGATGCACAAGTACATATCGGTACACTAAAGAGTGAAGCTCATCCAAAGACAAATAAGTATCGATTGGATATAGTAAACAATATGGTAGTACTAAATCCAGAAATGATTTTGGAGCAATTGAATAATGCAAAGAAAAAGGTTCAAGATGTCAGAAAATCATGAAAAGATATTTTGATTGTCTGTGAAAAGAAAATGTATTCAGAAGAAGTAAAATCTTTGGGAGAAAAGTACGGAGTAGCTTACTTAAACTACAAAGCTCCTGGGGGATTTTTGACTAATTTTGATACATTCAAATCAAGAATTAACTCTATGAACAAGATGAGTTCGTTTTTGGAATCTGAAGAATTCGAATCTCTTACAAAAAAAGAGCAATCTATTTACAAAAGAAATTTGACCAGAGCAAAGAAAGTTTATGAATGAGTTAAATCACTTACTCAAAAACCAGGTCTGGTTATAGTCGTAGATGGATCTATGATGAAGAGTTTCATCAGAGAGGTGGAATTACAATCAGATGTAGATAGTATCGTCATAGCATCTACAAATTACAATAAATATTTGTGAGAAAATGATATTATTGCAAATATGTTGAGTTATAAGAGCTTAGATTTTGTGATGAATTATATATTATCTTAATTCTAGGTCTACATGAAATTAAAAGACATCACTTCTTGAGAGAAAGAACAAAAGCCAGAAAATGAAAATAAGTATATCCCAGGTAGTTCTGAGAAAAAGAGAGCTAGCATGATGTATCTGTTTTTTGGTATCTTTGTGTCTCTTTCCAAAAAAGAGTTTAGTCCATTTGAATTATATCATTTGAAACAAGCTATAGGATTGTGGACTTTATTATTACCTATAGTGCTGATTTCATTTATACCAATTATTAAATGGATAGGAATCTTTGTTTTGGTTATCTTATTATGAGTTCTTGTGGCTAGTTTTGTAAATGCATTTAACTGAAAATATTTTGATGATTCAAAAAATGTCGCATTCACATTGCCAGCTGGTATTTGAGGATGGTTTCTGGATTTATTTGAGTTGTGAATTAAGTCTACTTGAGTAGATAGTGAAAAAACAGATAATTCAAACCCATTTCCAATAGAAACTTCCGAAATAGAAAAAGATATGGCCGAAACTTCCAACGAAGTTACATTAGACAGTCTACAAACAAAAGAGACATCTTTAGAAGAAGATGTCCAGACATTGGACAATGGGAAAGAATCTTCAGATGATGTTGAAAATAAATAAGACCTATTATTATAAAGTAATTGTTTTATAATCAAAAAATACAAACCATGGGTATAGATATGAACCTACTAAAACAGCTTAGAGAAGCTACATTTGCACCTATGAAGGACTGTAAAGATGCTTTGGTAGAAGCAAATTGAGACTTCGATAAAGCACAAGATATTCTAAAAGAGAAATGAATTTTGAAAGCATGAAAAAAAGCAGATAGAGAGACAAAAGAAGGAACAGTAAAAATCGTAAGTAAAGATGGGAAAATTTGTGGAATCAAACTTTTGTGTGAGACAGATTTCGTTGCAAAGAATGAATGATTTCAAGCTTTGTGTGATACATTATTAGACAAAATTATGGCACAAAATGAATTATTTAATTCAAAAGAAGAAGCACCAGCTGCTTTGGTTGAAGAATTAGATAAATTAGTAAAAGAGGCTGTATGATCATTAGGAGAAAATATGCAACTAAAAGATATGCTTTACACAGCTCAAAAAGGATTTGTTTACAATCATCCAGGAAATAAAGTAGCATCTATAGTATTCTACGAATGAGATGATGAAGATATAGCAAAAGAAGTAGCTTTACAAGTTGCTGCTATGAATCCTACATATTTAGATTTTGATTCTATACCAAGTGATTTAGTTAGTTCTATGGAGGAGAAATTCCGCCAAGAATTATTGGAATCTGGAAAACCTGCAAATATGATTGATCAAATATTAAAATGAAAATTAAATAAAGCATTAGCAGAAGATGTATTATTGGAACAAGAATATATCAGAGATTGAGCAAAAAAGATCAAGGATATTTTGCCAGCATGATTCAAAGTTACATCTTACATAAGATTAGCTATAAAGTAAAAATTTCACAGAGTGAAGTTTTCAGCTAATAGCTAGTAGCTAATAGCCTATAGCATAGGATTCCTTTGCTATTAGCTATCAGCCATCGGCTATCAGCTAATCTCAGTTTATTTATTAAGTTTTTTATAATGCAAAAGTACGAATTAGTTTTAATGTTAAAGTCTCAAATCCAAGAATCTGAGAGAGACGAGTTATTGTCAAAGATTGAAAAAGATTTCAAAGACAATATCTTGCTAAAAGATGATATGGGAATACATCAGACATCTTATGACATTAAATGACAAAATGGTAATAATTCAGTTTATTATGTATCATATTATCTAAATCTAGATAATGAAAAGTTACAAGAATTGAGAAAAAGCCTTTTGTATACAAATGCTCTCGTAAGATATGATGTCTTGAAAATGTGACAAAATCAAGAAATGTTTGAATTTGATAAATTACAAAAAGAACTTGAAAAAATTATGGATTCACGAGATGACAAGAGATTTGGAAATAGAATCACATTTTTGTCTTTGCCAGAAAATGAGAAATATATCAATTGGAAATCTGTAGCAATCTTGAAAAAATACTTAACAAGATTCGGAAATATCAAACCAAGAAGATATACAAAAAATTGTGTAAGTACACAAAAGAAATTGAGACAAGAGATTATTAGAGCTAGAAACTTTGGATTACTTGAATTTATAAAGAAATAGTTTTGTTACAAAAAATTCTATTTTTGCAAATAAAATAATAATACTTTTATATATAACTAGACTAAAAATGGCAAGTAAGTTAAAAAGAATCAGAAAATATAAATGGAGCAAAAGATTGAAAACTCACTGATTCAGAGAGAGAATGAGGACATGGACAGGTAGGAGAGTCCTTGCAAATAGGAGAAGAAAAGGAAGAAAACAATTGACACCACAAAAGGATTAGTCTAAAAAATAAACCAAAAGCACATTCTGGTGCTTTTTGTGCTTTATAAAAAGAAAAATCTCACAGTTTCGTTTACTTTCCCTAAATTATTTCAAATAACATGCCTACAAAAAAAACAACAAAAAACACACAAGTTTCTGCTACAACATCACAAAAAGGATTGCCAGCAGTTTTCCAAAAATTCTACTACAAAGATGGTAGATACTATTTGAATAAACCAAAAAATTTTGAGGAATATCCAGATCTTTTGGATTTACAGAAAAAGTGATTTCAGAGTTTCATAGATACTTATTTAAATCAGTTATTTGAAGACATCAATCCTATTTGGGATATCGCTTGAGAAAAAATGTATGTCACAATTTCTGAAGTAAAAGTTTCTGAGCCTCAAAATACGATAGATGAATGTAAAAAGAAAGAATTGACCTATGGTTGAGTAATTTCTTGAAAAGTAAAATTAGTAGAAAAAGTAGAAGAAGAATGAAAGAAACCAACAGAAAAAGTTTTGTTTACAAAACGTGCAAATATTGGTACTTTGCCTTTGATGACTCCATCTGCTTCATACATCATCAACTGAGTAGAGAGAGTTATAATTTCTCAGATAATTAGATCGTACTGAATATTTTACAACAAAAAAGATTTCTGATATGGTTTCAAAATTATTCCTGAGAGATGACCATGGATAGAGACAAAAGTAGAAAAATCATGAGTTATCGTAGTCAGAGTAAATAAATCAAGGAAATTCCCTATTACTACATTGCTTAGAATATTTGGAGCAGAGACAGATGAGAGTATCAGAGAATTATTTGCAGATTGTCTGGATGAAGAAGATACAGATTTCATCTGAATTACTTTGAAAAAAGATCCGACAACAGATGCTTTGTCTGCTGCTGAATATATCTACAATAAATTGAGACCAGGAGAATTGATTGATAATTACAGTGCTTTAGATTATATCAAAAATCAATTCCTCAATCTAGAGAGAATTCATATTTGAAGAATTGCAAGGAGAAAAATCAATGCAAAATTGTCATTAAATAAGCCATTAGATGCTACAGAATCAAATTTGTTCGATTGAGAAGATTTGGTTGCTGCAATCAAATATTTGTTAAATCTATCAAACTTAAAGAAATGATATTATGTAGATGATTCTGATCACTTATCAAATAAGAGAGTTAGGACAATGTGAGAAATCTTGTATGCTCACTTATGACCTGTAATGAGAAAATTTACAAAATCTGTAAAATGAAAATTGTCAGTCTTAAATATGGAAAATCAATTGAAAATTACAGATATTGTAAACTTCAAAATCATAGATAACTCAATAAAGAGTTTCTTTGCTACATCTCAACTGTCTCAGTTCTTAGACCAAATTAATCCTTTGTCTGAATTAGAGCACAAAAGGAGAATTACAGCTCTTTGACCTGGATGACTAAAAAGAGAAACTGCAAAATTTGAAGTGCGTGATGTACATGCTTCTCATTATGGAAGGATTTGTCCTATCGAGACGCCAGAGTGACAAAACATTTGATTAGTCACATATCAATCATTGTATTCACGTATAAATGAAGAATGATTCCTTGAAACTCCAGCATTTAAAGTTTGAAAGGAAGTACAAGCAAAAAAAGATTTATTAATAAATAGAATTGCAGATCGTGATATTGTAGAATTAGATGCAAAATGAAAAGAGACAAAGAAAGTCATAGTCGCAGAAGACAATATGATAGATGAAAAAGCAGCTGCAACAATCGAAAAAATGTATTGAAAGACAAATTCAACGATAAAAGTAAAGCCTTTCGTTACAACAGAAGTTGAGTATATTTCTCCAGAATTGGATGAAAAGTATTTCATAGCAGATGCTACAGTGTCTACAGATGAATTTGGAAATATCACATCAAAGCGTGTAGCTGCAAGACATTTTGATGAGATGATTACATTGCACGTAAAAGATATTACTCATGTCGATGTAAATCCATCACAAATATTCTCTCCAAACACATCTTTGATTCCTTTTTTGGATCACAACGATGCTGTACGTGCATCAATGGGAACCAACCAACACAGACAGTGATTACCATTGCTTCAAAACGATGCTCCATTAGTTGGTACAGGATTGGAATGAATGATCAAACAAACACACGCTGTTGTATTGGCAGAAGATGATGGAGAAGTTGTTTATGTAGATTGAAAGAGGATTAAAGTAAAATATAAATCATGAATCAAAGAATATACATTGACAGTATACAAGAGATCAAATGCTAAATCTTGTATTCATCAAAAAGCTAGAGTTTCATTGTGACAGAAAGTAACAAAATGAGATGTATTAGCTGAATGACCAAATGCAGAAAATGGAGAATTAGCTATGTGAAAGAATTTGAAAGTAGCATTCATGCCATGGAAATGATACAACTATGAGGATGCTATCGTACTTTCACAGAGATTAGTAAAAAATGATGCTTTGACATCGGTTCACATCGAAGAGAAAGAAATCGAGGTATCTGATACAAAGCTTTGACCTGAAGAAACTACAAACGATATTCCATGAGTATCAATGTCTAAATTGAAAAATTTGGACGAAGATGGAATTATCAGGATATGATCAATAGTAAAATGATGAGATATCTTAGTATGAAAGATTACTCCAAAATCTGAATGAGAATTGACTCCAGAAGAGAAATTGATTCAAGCAATATTTGGAGACAAATCAAAGAATGTAAAAGATACATCATTGTATATGCCATCTGGAAGTGAATGAAAAGTAATCGAAGTAGTAATATTAGATGCTAAAAAATGAGACAATTTGATGGCTTGAGTAAGGAAAAAAGTAAAAGTATACGTAGCTACTACAAGAAAAATTGAAGTTTGAGATAAATTAGCTGGAAAACACTGAAATAAAGGTATCGTATCAATTGTCGTCCCAGAAGAGGATATGCCATATTCAAAAGAATGAGATCCAATTGATGTAGTATTAAATCCATTATGAGTAATTTCTCGTATGAACTTGTGACAGTTGTTTGAAGTCCAGATGTGATATATTGCAAAAAAATATGGAATTAAATTCTGAGTATGAGCTTTCTCATGATTTGGATTAGATGATTTCACAGCACTAATCAAAGAATTATGATTGGAAGATGAGATTCACGTTCAACTTTATGATGGACAGACAGGAGAACCATTTGAAAGTAAATCTACAGTTTGATACATGCACTTGCTTAAATTAGTACATATGGTAGAAGACAAGATCCATGCAAGGTCTGTTTGACCATATTCATTGATTACTCAGCAACCTTTATGATGAAAATCAAGACAATGATGACAGAGATTCTGAGAGATGGAAGTTTGGGCTTTGGAAGCATATTCTGCTGTATATACATTACAAGAAATGCTTACAGTAAAATCAGATGATGTAGTCTGAAGAAATAAGATGTATGAATCAATCATTAAATGACAGAAATTATCCATTTGATGATTACCAGAATCATTCAATTTGGTTACATACTTGTTCAAATGATTATCTCAAAATATCCAAACAGTTACACAAGAAGAATTGGATGAGATATTACAAGATAGAGTGGAAAAAATAAAAGAATTATGATTACACAATTTGATGAAAGAGTCTGTATTATCTGATGACGATGATATGTGAGAGGATGACGAAGATACAACACAAGAAGAAAAAGAAGATATTATAGATAAAGTATTGGAAGATATGGTAGATAGTGGAGAATTAGATGAATAGTACCAGATTTTTTAAAATCTGGAGCTATTAGCTAATAGCTATTGGCTAATAGCTTCGCGGAGCGAAAATATTTATATTCAAATAAAATTATTTCTCATGCAAAAATCTAAATTTGATTGAATAGTTGTTACACTTGCATCAGTGGATGATATTTCAAAGCGATCTCACTGAGCTGTTGACAATCCAGATACAGTAAATTATAGGACTGGTAGACCAAAGCAGCATTGATTATTTTGTGAAACGATTTTCTGACCTGTAAAAAATTATGAATGTAGTTGTGGTAAATATAAATGAGTAAGGTATAAATGAATTGTATGTGAAAGATGTGGAGTAGAAGTGACAAGTTCAAGAGTTAGGAGATCGAGGATGTGACACATAGATTTAGCATCTCCAGTAATACATGCTTGGTATAAATCAAGTCCAACCGGATGAATTCATCAATTGTTACAATTGTCTTCAAATGAAATTGATAGGATTTTGACATTTGTAAAATATGCAATTCCGACGAATATCTCAGAAGAACAGAAAAAACAATTGATAGATGAACTGGAAAAAACACTTCAAGAAAGATTAGCAGAATTAGATCAATTGTATAATACAGAAAAAGAAGAAGCAAAAGATAATTCAAAGAAATTAAAAGAAGTAGAAAAATTGTATGAAGAAAACAAGACAAAATTGGAGACAGAGTTTAATAGATTGAAATCAATAGTTTCTGATTTGCATTTCTCTTCTACAATTCTTGAGAGCGATTATAGAAATGTATTTTACAAATATTCAAATATCGTAAAATTTGTATCAGGTCCTGAGTGAATTTTGGAAATGTTAAAGAGTATTGATGTAAAAAAAGAAATAAAAGAAAGATTAGAGGAATATTCTCATCTAAAATCTGCAGAACAAAAGAAAAAATTGATGTGATTGATTAAATTATTGATCAACTTATATGTATCAGGAGTAAAACCAGAAAATATGGTAATTAGAAAATTACCAGTTATTCCACCTGATTTGAGACCAGTTGTCCAGCTTGATGGATGAAAATTTGCATCATCGGATGTAAACTTGTATTACAGGAGAGTACTGATGAGAAATATCAGGCTTAGAAAAATGATACAAGTATGAATGCCCGATGTGGTAAAGAAAAATGAAATAAGATTGTTACAAGAATCGGTAAACAATTTGTTAGTTTGAGAAAGATGAGGGGCAGCTAAATGATGAGCATGAATCAAAGTATTCAAATCTTTGTCAGATATGCTTTCATGAAAAGAGTGAATATTTAGGAAAAATTTGCTTTGAAAGAGAGTAGACTACTCATGAAGGTCTATCATTACTGTTTGACCAAGTTTGAGATTGGATGAATGTGGATTACCAATTTACATCGCTGTAAAGATGTTTACACCATTCATTATCGGAAAGCTTATCGACAAAAAGATAGTTTATACTCCAAAACAAGCAGAAAAATTGATTAAAGAAGAAGCTCCAATAGCTTTGAAATTCTTGGAAGAAGTAATAAAAGATAAATATGTTCTTTTAAATCGTGCTCCTACATTGCATAGATTGTCAATCGAAGCATTCAAAATTAAATTGATGCCATGAAAGACAATTAGACTTCATCCATTGGTTTGTCCAGCTTTCAATGCCGATTTCGATTGAGATCAGATGGCAGTACATCTTCCACTATCAGATGAAGCTCAAAAAGAAGCTAGAGAAATCATAGCTTCAGACAAAAATATTTTGAGACCAGGATCTTGAGAACCGACAATCACTCATTCTCAAGATATGGTATTGTGACTATATTATCTTACAGATTGCTTTGACAAGAGATATCCTGATTTTGATTCAGAGGATGAATGGGCAGAAAAAACTCCTATCGTTTGATATTTTGAATCAATTGAGGATGTCTTGAAAGCATTTGGAAATTGAGACTTAGTAGAGAAAGATAAAATAGTTTTGAAATTCAAATGAGAAGCATTGAAAACTACAGTCGGTAGAGTAATTTTCAATTCAATCTTGCCAGAAGATTTACAATTCTGTGGAAATATTTGAGAATACAAATGAACAAGAGTAAAACAAGGAAAGAAAGAATTAAAACAATTATTGAGTGTGATATTTGATAAATATGATATGGCAACCACAGTAAAAATAGCCGATGATATCAAAGATCTTTGATTTAAATACTCTACATGGGCTGCTAATTCAATCAATATCACAGACATGAAAATCCCAGCTGAAAAAGAATGAATCATTAAACTTTGAGAAGACGCTGCAAATGAAATTTACAAATACTACTTCAAATGATTCTTCTCTGATTCAGAGAAACATAGATTAGTAATCGATGTTTGGACGAAAGTAAAGAAAGATGTAGAGGATAACTTGAAATGAATTATCAGACCAGGAAACGATTTGTATAGTATGGTAGATTCATGAGCTAGATGATCACAGACTCACATGACTCAAATATCTGGTATGAAGTGATTGGTAGTAGATCCAAAATGAGAAATTATTGAACTCCCTATCAAATGAAGTTTCGTAGAATGATTGAAACCGACTGAATACTTTATTTCAGCTCACTCATGAAGAAAAGGAAAGGCCGATACAGCCTTGAGGACAGCTGAATCATGATATTTGACGAGAAAACTTTGTGATTCATCTCAAGAAGTGGTCGTAAGGACAGATGATTGTGGGACAGATAAATCAATATATCTTAGCAAGAGTGAAGCAGAAATTATATGAGAGCACGAATTTGCTGATAGATTGACATGAAGAGTTCTCGCAAAAGAAATTAGGTGAACTGTCGATGGAGTTGAGATGTTTATCAATAAATGAGAAATGATTGATAAATGAAATATCTGAACATTAAAGGAATTGATGTTTAAATGAGAAGTGGAATGAGATGGAGTATACTTTAGATCTCCATTGACTTGTATGACTCCAAGTGGAGTTTGCCAAAAATGTTATGGAATGGATTTGGCCACAAGATGTCTGGTAGAAGTATGAGTTCCAGTATGAATTATTGCCGCTCAATCAATTTGAGAGCCAGCTACACAGCTTACGATGCAGACTTTCCACCATGGATGAGTCGCTGGATGAGAGGATATGTCTCAAGGTATTGATAGAATTAAGCAATTATTCGAAATTAGAGCTCCAAAGAAATCTGCTGTCGTTGCTCCATTTGATGGAACTGTGACATTCTCAGAAAAATGAGCAGACAAATATATAAATGTAGTATCAGACTTCCAAAAGAAACCATACATATTAAAAGATGATTATGAAATCACAGTAAAAAAATGAGACTTTTTGAAAAAATGAGCAGAATTTGCTTCAAAATGATCAAGTAAACAAAAAGTTCAAGAAGAGTGAACAGTATTGGAATTAAAGAAAGATGGTATTATTCTTTGAATAAAAAATACATCAAAGAAATCCTACAAATGATTGTCGTTGGCAAAGGGTATATGAGAATGAACTTATGTTTACAAATGACAGATTTTGACTAATTGAGCATTAGATATTGCAGAATACAAGGATATTGTATGAGATCTCGAAGCTCAAAAATATATTATCAAAGAAGTAAAGAAAGTATATTCAGATCAGTGACAATGACTAAACGATAGACATATCGAAGTTGTCGTAAAACAATTGTTCTCAAAGGTATTTATAGAGAAGCCAGGAGAATCTGGATTTATACCATGAACATATGTAAAATATGAAGATTTCATAAAGATAAACAAAGAATTGGAAGCAGCAGGAAAAATCCAAGCAGAGTGAAAGAGGTTGGCTTTGTGATTGACGAGCATCGCAAAAGAGACAGATTCTTGGCTATCTGCAGCATCATTCCAAGAAACTATCAGAGTAATGGTTTGAGCTTCATTGAGATGAGCAGTAGATACACTATCTGACTTGAAATCAAACGTTATTATCTGAAGATTGTTACCAGTTTGAGAAGTTTACAAGAAAGAGCATTGATATGAATAAAAATAAAAAAATCAATTCTCCTTGACAATAAGTGGCAAATCTATATAACAAACAACTGTTAAAATTTATTAATTAATGTATTTATTATGGCTCATAAGAAGGCTGCATGATCAGCAAAAAACCTAAGAGATTCACAACCAAAGTTTAGAGGTGTCAAAATATTTGGATGACAGATAGCAAAAGCTTGAAATATCATCGTAAGACAATGTGGAAATAAATATGAAGCATGAAAAAATGTTTACGTTTCAAATGATTTTTCAATCCATGCTAGTGTAGATGGTGTTGTTAGATTTTCAAAGACAAATAAAGTTAGATTTGACTGAAGAAAGTATTTGAAGACTGTAGTAAATGTGGATCCTTGTGATATCACACCAAAAGCAAAAGCTCCAAAAACTCCAAAAGCAAATAAAGAAACAGCTGCAAAAATTGAAAAACCAGTAGAAAAAGTTGTAGAAAAAGTTGAGAAAAAGGCACCAGCTGCTAAAAAAACAGCAGAAAAGACACCTGCTGCAAAAAAAGAAACTACAGCAAAAAAAGCTCCAGCAGCGAAAAAATCAGCATCAAAAAAGGTTGAAAAATAATTTATTAATATTTATCATTTAGATTAAATTAAAATGGCAGGAATAGGACCAAGAAAAAAAATATCAGTACACAAGAGTAATCAAAGACATTCTACATGGGAAAGATTAACTTTGAAAGATTTGTCTACAAAATACAATGTGACAAAATGTACAAATTGTGGAAAAGCGAAATTGTCCCACAGAGTATGTCCAAATTGTGGATATTACAAAGGAAAACAAGTTATTACTATCAAAACAAAATCAAGCGATAAAGTTGTTGAAGCTTAGTCTTTATCAATTAATTTGATTAGTTTATGAAGGTCTGAAATAGGATAAATGCGAGAAAAGTGGTGCTGAGTTATTTCTATCAGCGCTGCTTTTTTTATAATTTATGAAAACAAGATAAAGTTTTATCCGATATTTTATCTGTAGAAAATATTTTTCAATCAAATACGGAAGAGTTTGAAAAAAATAAGGAAGAAATTAAACAAAAGATTCAAGATCAGTTATGTGTTTCAAACGATGAAAATTTTGAGTATTTTGTGAAAATTTTTTTCGATAAACGAGATGTAGAAGAAATTGATATGGATTATGTGATGCAAGTCGGTTGAGCATACGAAAAGTATTTGCAAGAAGCTATTGATTGTATCAATAAGCATACACAGAGCTTCACATTTCAAGAAATGAATACGATGAATCAAGCTTTATTCATACTATGATATGTAGAGCGGAAAGTACTTGATACACCAAAAGAAATACTTCTCAATGAACTTGTTGAATTAGCGAAAAGATACGATGATGACTGATCTCCAAGATTGATAAATGGAATAATGCACAAAATTTTTAATAATATAGAATAAAAGATTTAATTGAAACAATAAAATAGCAGTAAAAGCACATAGTACCTGCTATTTTTTTATTTTTACTAAAAAAGTCCTCAAAAATTTGCATAATTTTTCAATTTCGATTATAATAGTGTGTATTTATATTATAATTTACTATTATGACAAAAATTACAGCAAATCAAATTCATGAATTATACGGAGAATTTGATAATAAATGAAGAAAAAAATTAAAAAGTATTTCAGATGCTGGAGAATATCGTAAACTTCAACATGCTGATATCCAGAATATGAGTGATCGTGAATTAATGGATTTGTTTTTGAGACATTCAGAAGTGCAAAATGATGATGCACAAGCTATAAAGGAAAATATTATAGATTTGTTTTCAGAACCTAATTCTGTATGACAACTTAGACAGATGCTGATAGACAATCAGTGAGATGTAAATCATATTTTAGTATGATACAAGAAACTGGCAAAAATAAAAAAAATTGAGAGAGAAATAGAAAATTTGGAAAAACAAAAAAATGAGATAAATTTACAATTATATTGTAGTGGAAAAACTATAAGGACAGCCAGCGATACAAAAATAGATAGAGTACACAAGTTGGAAAATAAAATAAAAAGTAAACAAAAAGAAAAAGAAAGTTTACTACAAACAAAAGAAGTCGTAGCAGCATATGAGTTACATAAGCTTTGTTGATATTATGATTTGCTTGTGACTGAAGCTAAGGTCAATTATACACCAATGGTATATACACCATCATTTAAAGAAAAAAGAGATAAAATTAGAGAAATGATGTTAGATGGACAAAATATTTTGCTTACATGACCAGTAGGTACATGAAAGACCAGACTTGCAATAGATATATACAAGGAAATTTTGGAAGAGAAAAAGAAAAATAGAG
>CALCYP010000110.1 GCA_937906635.1 uncultured bacterium
CAGCATCACAAGTCCAAATGCCAATAATTGACTGAATTTTTGCCAGAGTCGGAAGTGGTGATGTGTTGGCAAAGAATCAATCTACTTTCATGACAGAAATGGTCGAAGTAGCAAATATTTTGAACAATGCAACGAAAGATAGTTTCATTATTTTTGATGAGCTTGGAAGATGAACCTCGACATACGACGGACTTGCTCTGACCAAAGCAATTTTGGAATATGTAGCCACTCAAATAAAAGCAAAAACACTCATAGCAACTCACTATCATGAATTGATTGAAATGGAAAAAATGTATGAATGAGTGAAAAATTATTCAGTGAGTGTCTATGAGACCGAAAAGGAAGTGATTTTCATGAAAAAGATAGTCGAGTGATGAGCTAGCAAAAGTTACTGATTAGATGCGGCTCAAATAGCATGAATCCCTACTATAATACTCCAAAGAGCTGGAGAAAATTTGGAAGAATTAAAGGAAACAGCTACACAAAATACAAAAAATGTAAGTAATCAAAGCCTATTTTCTCCAAATAAATTTGTCCAAATTTCAGATCCAAAATTTGAAAAAGTAAAAAATATTATCAATAGTTTTGATGTAAATAATATCACACCACTTCAGGCATTGCAATTATTGGCAAAGATAAAGGACGAATTAAAATAGGTTTATTTTGTTTTATTTTTTATTGACATTTTGTATAAAATATGTATTATGTATAACATAATCGGTTTTATCATAGTTTTTTATAAAAGATGCTAAAATCTATTGATACTCGTGGTATGAGGATAACTCCTCGTGATGATGAAAATACATTGAAAAAATATCTAAATGAAATTGCTGGTCCAGAATACAATACTTTGACTCCAGATGAAGAAGTGGAACTTTTTTATAAAATCAAAGAATGAGATGAAAAAGCAAAAGAAAAAATAATTAAAGCCAACCTCAGATTCGTGGTATCTGTAGCCAAACAGTATACAAAATGATGAAAATTATTACAGGAGCTTATTGAAGAATGAAATATTTGATTAATTAAAGCTGTAAATAGATTTGATGTAACAAAATGATTTAAATTTATCACTTATGCTGTATGGCGAATTAGACAATCTATTTCACAATATTTGGCGAAAAATAGTACCATTGTCCGCCCTCTAAATTGGGAAAGTATCCGTAAAAAAATACAAAAATTTGAAATAGAATTTCAACAAAAAAATACGCGTCTACCATCTAAAAATGAGATAATGGAAGGACTGTGATTGGAAGAAAAAGATGTTATTAGTTATTTTGAAGCAAGTCCTCTTTCTACATTAAAATCGCTTGATGATACGTGATATACTGAAGATAGCCCCTTGGTAGATATTATTCCAAATCACGATATAAAATCCCCAGATTTTGATTTACAAAAAAGCAACCAAAGAGAGACTATTTTAAAGACACTAAAAGCAAATTTAAAACCATTTGAATATGATATAATTACTTCATATTTCTGAATATGAAAAGATAGAGCAAAATCCTATGAAGAGATCTGATTTGATATGGAATTTAGTCGTGAACGTATTAGACAAATAATTAAAAGGACACTTTCCAAGCTATCTAAAATATTTAAGTGAACAGAAATTGATGAAATATATAAATCATTGGATAGTTAACACGAATAATTAAATTTCCTATATTAAAAAAACCGCATAAAGCGGGTTTTTTAATCATTGTGAATTCTGACTACTGTGCATTTTTTGGCTTCAACATCATCTTTCACTTTTTTGTACTTTACTTCGTATTCTATCCTTCCATCTTCATACTTTACTGTCACTTTA
The DNA here is from genome assembly GCA_937906635.1 of uncultured bacterium. Classification (GTDB taxonomy): domain Bacteria; phylum Patescibacteriota; class Gracilibacteria; order Absconditabacterales; family Absconditicoccaceae; genus JALOAF01. Next base: position 1,805 of record CALCYP010000110.1, read on the forward strand.
TCATTTGGCCTAATTTTTACATTTGCTGGGACTGGTTGTAAAAAATCCCCTCCGGCTTCGCCGGTATCCCCTTTATCAAGGGGAACATTTTGGGAATCTTTCTTATCCCCATCTACTTCAAATATTTCAAATCAATCTTCATCTTCAAAAATCATCTCTCTCTTGTCTACTGGCTGTGCTTTTTGCTGTTTAGCTTGTTCTGCTTGGACTACTTTTATCATCTCTCACAAATTTCCACTTACTTTTGATAATTTTTGGAGGAATTCTTTGTCTCCAGCTTTTTGCTTTTCTATGATAAGTTTTACGGCTTCGTCTTGTTGCTTAATTGCATCAAAATCAAGGTTTAGAATGTAAGATGTAGTATTTACCTTGTAGGTGTAAATAAGTGTCTGAAATTTCTCAAAAGACTCTTTCTTGTACACTATCAATGGATCCTGCTGTGCATATCCCATAAATCAAACTTTGTCTCTCAAATATTGCATCTCATCGATATGAGCCACTCGAAGTTTGTCTAGATGGAACAACAAAACATCTCTAAACACATCATACAATCTATTTGTATCTAATTTTTCAAATCCTGATTCTAAACGTTCAAGTAATGTCTTGTTTAGTTCTTCTTCTAAATCATTTAATCCTAAATCTTGTCGTTTATTTGCTGTCTCTTCACTGAGTTTTAGATTAAATTCTTTTGTGAATGTCTCCAAAAATTCTAAAGCATTTTGTTTTAAATTTTTGGCTTCTTCTATCTTTACACTCAAAAGCATTGAAACAATATTTTTGAGATCATGCTTTGTGTCTTCTACAAATTTAATTTTCTTTTCTTCATCTAATTCACTTTCGATTATCTCATCTCTTTTTGCATAGATTTGATGTCTCTGTTTGTCTATTACACTATCGTAATCAAATAAGTGTTTTCTAGTACTGAAGTTTCGTGCTTCTATTTGTTTTTGAGCTCTCTCAATTGAACTTGTAAATTGTTTCTGGGTTAATTCGAGACTCTCTAAATCATCTTTTGACAATAACATTGTTGCGATTCCCATGATTTTTTCTCATCACATCTTCCTCATAATCAAATCATCCAATGCAACATAGAATACTGACTTTCATGGGTCTCATTGCCTTCCAGATCTTCATCTAAGCTGATTATCTATTCTCCTTGATTCGTGTTTTTCTGTACCTATCACAAATAATCAATACTGCAAATCCTTTTCTATTGTAGGAACATTTAATCATTCTGTGTTACTGAAATAGAACTTTGCAAAAATGTCTGTTTTGTTTTTTTTCTTTGAATTAAATTTAATTACCAAATTGAATTTGTCTGTTTTGATTACATTTAATTCTGCTTGTTTGATATCTTCATCTGTGATTCAAGTAACTCTTTTGATAGCTTCTACAGTCAATTCAAACTCTTTTGAAGAGTAAACACCTAATTTTATATTCCAATTTTTGATATTTCTAATTACTCGATTTATATAGTTATCTCCCAATTTATCATTTAATCATTTCTCCAATTTGATGTCCGTTCATCTTCAAGCCATATTCGTGGAAACGATAACAGATTTGTATTTTCATCAATTACTTACGATATGAGCTTCTTGTTCGTGGAATTTTGCATTTAATACATAGTGATTGATTCCATCTTTTTCCAAAAGCTTACTCAAATATTCAGATGTGGCAATGTTTGCAGTACCAATCAAAATTGGCTGTCCGATTTCATGATAAAATTTTACAGTTTCTCTCACTGATTTTCGTTTTGCATTTTGGTTGAAATATACTTTATCTTGTTGATCTAATCTAATTACTTCTTTGTTTGTTGGTACTTCCAATACATCCAAATCATATATTGCATTAAACTCTTCTCACTCTGTGACAGCAGTACCTGTCATTCATCACATTTTTTTGAATTGTTTGAAGAAATTTTGATATGTGATAGTAGCCATTGTCTGAGATTCTCTCTTGATTTCTACTCATTCCTTGGCTTCAATAGCTTGATGCAATCACTCACTAAATCTCCTTCACGGCATCGTCCTACCTGTATGCTCATCTACAATCAAAACTTCTCAATCTTTCACAATATATTCTTTGTCTTTTTCATATACAGCTTTTGCTCTGAGAGCATTTTCTATATGATGAATTTCATCAAAACCAAAATCTTTGTACAGATTTTCCACTCCAAGCATTTCTTCCAACTTTTTGATTCACTGTCCACTTAAAGCTACTGTCTTTGTCTTTTCATCGATATAATAATCTCCATCTTCTACATTACTTCATTTTTCTTCATCATTCATAAGTTCATAGAGCAATCATTTACTTACTTTTTTCTTTCATGAACATGGTCTGAGTGTTTGAACTATCTTTGCATAATATTGATATTTTTCGGTTGGCTCCTCTCTTGCTTCGGAAATAATTAAAGGTGTCCTAGCTTCATCAATCAAGATAGAATCTATCTCATCGATAATAGCAAAGTTTAAAGGTCTTCGAGTCAAAACTCTCTGTCTCATAGATTTTACCAAATTATCTCTCAAGTAATCAAATCATAATTCACTATTTTCTACATATGTAATATCTTTTGCATATTCATCTTTCCTATTTTGGATAGGAACTCACTTTACCACACATCAAACACTTAATCCCAACCGATTGTAAAGATTTCACATCCATGCAGCATCACGAGAAGCCAAGTAATCATTTACTGTGACTACATGTACTCATTTTCACTCCAAAGCATTTAGATAAACAGGCAATGTTGCTACCAATGTTTTTCATTCTCACGTTTTCATTTCTGCGATTTTTCCTTGATGCAATATAATTCATCAAATTAGCTGAACATCATATGGAATCATATCCCAAGTCATTTTTTCTCATTTCACATCGTATGTATTTCCACACATTCTCTTACAAGCTTGCTTTACTACTGCAAATGCTTCTGGCAAAATATCATCCAAACTTTCTCATTTATTTTGCACTCTGTCTTTGAATTCTTCTGTCTTTGCCTTTATTTCATCATCTGACAATTTATCAAAATCATCATAAAAATGATTTATGTCTCTCACAACCACTCTAAGTTTTGCAACTTCTTGTTCTGTGTAATCTAAACCAAAAATTCTTTTTATTCGTTCTAACATTAAGACTTTTTATGTAATAAAACTTTCATGTAACTAAAGATTGCATGAATTATACTTATATTGAAATTTATTCATAAATCAAACATTAAATAAAAAAAGTCCCCAAAATTTTGCAAAATAAAAATTTTTGATTAAAATTATATATATTTATATTATGTGTGTATTATGCAAAGACTCGATAAAGCGATATTAGAGATAGAAGACATACAAGCTATAAAGCCAAATTTTGATGAAATCAAAATTTTGAGCAAAGATATATGTATTGCAGCAGAATGCATAGTTTTTGATAAAGAATGAAATGTTTTGTATTTAATTACAACCAATAATAAAACAGATGATTTAAACAATATTTTGGAAAAAATAAAAGCGAAATGACTGTCAACACAAGTTTATTATACATCAAAAGAGTGATTTGATGAAGCTATGAAATGGTACGATCAGTACGAAGAACTAGAAAGACAAAAAGCTGCCGCCGCAGAACAAGAAAGAATTGCGAGTGGAAATTATGCTATCTGAACTATTAAACAAGTTTTTGAAAAGAGAGGCACAATGGATACTTGAGATTTTATCATGGATATGGTTAGACTATCTTTTCAAACATGAGCATCAGATTTACACTTTCAAGCACAAGAAGACTGAATTTTGATGAGATTGAGAATTGATTGAGTATTGCAAGAAATATTAAAATTTACTCATGATGATTTCAAAAAATATTTGCAAAAAATTAAGTTTATAGCTGGAGTGAAAATGAATATTGATTATATCCCTCAAGATGGAAGATTTTCATTTCAAGCTGTAGACATACAATGAAACACAAAAAAAGTTGATGCCAGAGTCAGTTTTATGCCTTGATTACAAGAAGAAAGTACTGTAATCAGGTTTTTGGATGCCACAAGGTGAATATCTACTTTTGAATGAATTTGATTTAGTGGAAGAAATTACGAGATTTTGAAAAGATGAGTAGAAAAAAATACGTGAATCACCATCTTTACTTGACCAACTGGATCTTGAAAAACTACCACATTATACTCAATTTTAAATTACTTAAATAATGGTAAAAAAAAGATAATCACTCTTGAAGATCCTATCGAATATGAATTGGATGGCATACAACAATCTCAGATAAATTATAACAAATGATATGATTATGAGACTGGATTAAAAGCTATATTGAGACACGATCCTGATATTATACTGGTTTGAGAAACTAGGGACAAAGAGACAGCAGAAATTAGTGTAAATGCAGCCTTGACATGACATGCGGTATTTACTACATTACATACAAATTCTGCAATAGAAAGTATATCTAGATTGCTGAATATGTGATTGAAACCATATATGATTGCTCCATCTTTAAATTTGGTAATAGCACAGAGATTAGTTCGCCAGTTGTGTCCACATTGTGCTACAAAGAGGCCTTGAAATTTTGCAGAAAAATCTGAAATTGAAGAAGCTATAAAAAAAATTAAAGATTCAAATCCAAGTATGAATATAAATTTTGATGGAAATTTACCTTGTGCTGTGTGATGTAAAGAATGTAACGAAACCTGATATAAATGAAGATTTGCTATAATTGAAGCTTTTGAAATTACAGAAGATATCAAAGCACTAATCTCTGAATGAAGAAGTGAAATCGATTTGTATTCAAAAGCCAGAGAAACTTGATTTTTAAGTCTAAAGGAGGATTGAATTTTGAAAATGTTGGAGTGAAAAACAACATTGGATGAATTGAGAAGAATTTTGTAAAACAACTTGCAAAACAATTAATAATTAATAATGAATAATTAATAATTAATGTAGGGATTTCCTATATTTTTAATTCTTAATGATTAATTTTTAATTACAATGAAATTGTATATTGATGAAGCAGGAAGATGACCACTTGCATGACCTATGCACATAGGGATAGTCTTGCCATTGAAGAATTTTAGTAAAAATGAATTTAAAGACAGTAAAAAACTCAACGAAAAGCAGAGAGAAGAACTATTTTCACACATTGAAAACCTACAAAAAGATGGAAAGATTATATTTGCAATTTGAAGTGTAACAAATACAGAAATAGACAAACTCGGTATGACAAAAGCTTTGAATTTAGCAATTAAGAGAGGAATAGGAAGAATTGTCCTCCTTTTTAAAGGAGGTGGCCAAAGGCCGGAAGATTTTTATTGCAAGAAAGGGATTCCCATTTCAAAAAAAGAAATTGAAAAATGGCAAAATGAAAATAATGAGGAAATTGAATTAATTATTGATGGGAATAATAAATTTTGATTGGATAAAGATTTAGGAATAAAAGTAGAAACTGTGATAAAATGAGATGATAAAATAAAAGAAATTTCCATGGCTTCGATTTTGGCAAAGGTCAGTAGGGATAGAATTATGGAAAATGAAATGGACAAAAAATATCCAAAATATAACTTCAAAAAGCATAAATGATATGGGACAAAGCAACACAGAGATGCGATTTTGAAATATGGTCCATGCAAAATCCATAGAAAACTATTTTTGAGAAAAATTATGTGAAATAATTGAAATATTATAAAAATTTAATATATATGTAAATATACAATTTTTATTCGTTAATGATAAAAAACATGACAGAAAGATGTGTAGGTACAGTAGTTAGATGAATCAGGACACCTGTAATCAAAGAATGAGATGATTTAGCAAATATAGTAGTCGATAGTCTACTAAAGGCTCAGGAATCTGAATGATTTAAATTTAAAGATCGTGATATAGTGGCTATCACGGAAGCTGTAGTGTGAATAGCGAGTGGAAACTATGTCACTGTAGACCAAATTTCTCAAGACATAGTTTCAAAATTTGATACAGATCATATCTGAGTTTTGTTTCCTATACTTTCGCGTAACCGTTTTGCAGTATTATTGTCTGCTATGGCGAGAGCTATGAATAAAATAACATTGCAAATTAGCTTCCCTAGTGATGAAGTATGAAATGATATTATGGACAAAGAAAAATTGAAAAATAGTGACATCGATCCATACACAGACATCATCTCAGAAGCTGAATATTATGAATATTTCGGTGATTGGAAGCACATTTTCACATGAGTAAACATGGTCAGATTTTACAAAGAATTAATACAAAAAGAGTGATGTGAGGCTGAAATAATATTGGCAAATGATCCGACTGCTATATTAAATTATGTACCAGATGTATTAGTTTGTGATATTCACACTAGGTTTGAGACAAAAGGAATACTTAAAGCACATACAGCATGAAAAGTTATTTGATTGGATGAAATTATGACAGCTCCTATATGAGATAGTGGATACAATAGTAAATATGGGCTTTTGGGATCAAATAGATCCACAGAAGAGAGAGTAAAACTATTCCCAGAAAATGGACAAACATTGGTAGAAGATATCCAAAATAAATTGAAAGCAAAAACAGGCAGAAATATTGAAGTAATGGTTTATGGAGATGGAGCATTCAAAGATCCAGTATGAAAAATTTGGGAATTAGCTGATCCTGTAGTTTCTCCTGCATACACAAAATGATTGGAATGAAGTCCAAATGAATTAAAATTAAAGTATATTTCAGACAATAAATTTGCTGATTTGAAATGAGAGGATCTAAACAATGCAATCAGAGAGGAAATAAAAGCTAAAGATGCTGATTTGAAATGAAAAATAGAGACACAATGAACAACTCCGAGAAGATACACAGATTTGATCTGATCACTTTGTGATTTGACATCTGGATCTGGAGACAAATGAACACCTGTAGTATTCATTCAATGATATTTTGATAATTATTCAAGCGACTAAAATATATTTTACGAATTGTGTTTTTTAGAATGAAATAATTTTGTCATTTCGACTTTATGTAGTTTGCTGTACAACGGGAGAAATCCAAGAAGTTTGGAAATAGGTTTTTTTCTCTCCATTTCACCTCGCTCGAAATAACGAAAATATACCATTTAATCAAGAATTATGGATAAGCAACTAAAAATTATAAAAATTTTATCACTTGATAAATTCTGGCATAAACTCAAACAACCTTACGTTATTAATTATCAATTAATTTTCATTCAGATGGAATACAAATGCAGATCTTCCTTTGACGGTGTTTTGATATAGATTTTCTCTCATACAATTGGAAATCAAATGCTGGACAAATGTGCACGAATTTGATGTCTAATTCATTTTGAGATTGTCACAAGTAATGTCGTTTGATTCAAAACTTCATCGTAATATAAAACTTGGATATGTGTTGTCGCATCTTGTATTCTTTTTGTGTCTATTTTGTTGTCTAAAGCACCAGTCTGTTTCGTGTCCAAAATTACAACCATACGATCTGGAGAAAATTTATGATGAGTTATCGGATATGAGATTGTTTTTTCATTTCCTGAAAATTTTCAATAGACATCTGCTATATAATATTTCTCTATTTTTCAATCTTTTTGTGCTTGTTTAAATATATCTTTGAATAGTGGAGTTTTTGCCAAATAAAGTAGTCATGTTGTGTCATTGTCCAATCTATTTATCAACCCATATTCGTCTTGTTCTCAAAAGTATTCTTTTTGCGATTCAACTATCGCTTGAATGTCTTTATCATCAGATTCAATTAAACAATCGAGAAAACATTTTTCTTTACCGTATGTACTGGGAATTCCACACGGTTTTCGAAAGTAATAAAAGTATTTATCTTCATATCGATTTGGTTTCATATATTTTCTATAAACAAGTTTATTAAAAAGTCGGCAGTCAACAGTCGACAGTCTACAGAACAATAACTGATGACTGCTGACTGACGACTGCCGACTTAAATTTATAAAATAAAATTATTTAAAACTTTCCTTTTTCTTTGCTGTATTTTCATGATAGTAAATATGCTATTGGTGCTGCTAAGAATATAGATGCAAATGTACCAAACATTACTCAAATTCATATTGTGAATGAGAATGTTTTTATTACTCATGTACCAAATATAAACATAGCAATCACAACCAACAATGTGGATATTGATGTTGCAATAGATCTGTTTAATGAATCTCTAATACTTTTTTCAAAAACTTCTCAATAAACTAAATCTTTTGATGATTTTTTCATAGTTAGATTTTCTCTAATTCTATCAAATATTACGATAGTATCATTGATACAATATCACATGATAGTAAGTAATGCAATGATGAAAATAGTATCAACTTGTATAGTTTCACTCAAAGCCATCCATATTCCATAAGCTCACAAAGGTAATGAAATATCAAAGACCATCGTGATTAATACTATTAACCCAAGATTGGCTGGTGATATATAATTTCTGATAGTCGCAAATGATATCAACAAATATATTACTATAAAAATGAGACCAATTATCAATGCTCTAACTGTAGTCTTTTTCATATAAGATCATACGCTTGGTCATGTAATTTTTTGTTCTGTAATATCGTCTTCATTCTCTATGATTTTTTGATCCTCCAAATATTGTTTGAACGTCTGAGACAATTCAGAAACTTGTGTGTCATCATCCATTCTCGTTTGGATTCTCATAGTAGTAACATCATCTTGGTAATCCAAATATACACGAATATCTTCATAACCATTTTCTTTTAAAAACGTCTCTATATCTTCCTTGTTTTGGGTGTCTGAATATTCTCATTTCATAGAAATGGTGACTCCACTTGTAAATTCTTCTGAATATCTTGCATTTCACAAGAAAACAACCCAAGATCATGCAACTAAAACGATAGCAATAGCTATCCAAAGCCAAACATTTTTCACAAAACTAAATCCTTTTGTCACTTTTGTCATTTTGGTAAAGTAAAAAATAACTAAAAACAATATGTATTGTGTAAATATTTTATTGACAAATTCAATAGAAAAAGAAAAAGTTACTTCTGTGTTTAATAAATTCATCCACAATCTTTTATTTACCAAGTTTAATTATAAAAAAGCCAAGGAAGAAATACTTCTCTTAACAAAAATGGAGTATGCCAAAATCTTCTTTCAAGAAAAATATATCAGCCACCTCCGAGCAACAAAAAAAAGAACAACTTCGAGGTCGCCCTTTTTCTACAATTTATTTCGTTCGTCTACTGAAATTCAAATATATTCTA
>CALCYP010000111.1 GCA_937906635.1 uncultured bacterium
CAATTTGCTGCTGCTGAATGTATAACTTTGAAATGACCAAAATGACAGATTGAAAAAGTCAGAATTTTGTGACCATACAGGCCACAGACACAAGTAGAAATTTTGACGGCAGATCAATTCAAACTATGAGTAATGGCTCCAATCAGATTGTCTGGAGATTTGGAATGAACACCTTGAATTGATGTAGAAGTAAACTGAAAAACTATCTCTTTGAATTCTGGAGTGATTATCGCAAAAAGGCACATTCATATGTTGCCATCCGATGCTGAAGAACATGGAGTACAAAATAATCAAATAGTTAGAATTAAATGTGGATGAGAGAGAGCTACGATTTTTGATGAAGTAGTAATCCGCGTGACAGATACATCGAAACTTGATACACATATAGATACAGAAGAAGCCAACGCTGCTGCATTAGTAAATGGAACTACAGTAGAATTATTGCCAAGCGATGAAATCAGATTTTATGAAAAAAATCACTAAAATATTTCAATTATGAGGGTACCTGTATATGTATTAGATAGGCATATCCATTTGTCTAAATTAGATTCCGAAAAATTATTTTGAAAATGATATGTTTTTGGAAAAGAAAAAGAATTTACTCAACCATGAGAATATTTTGCCACTGAAAAATTAAAAATTCAATGACCAAAATGAGAAATTTGAGATGTAAAAATCATTTTGCCATTTAGGAAAAATACTCAGGTCGAGATTTGTGAATCTGATAATGAAATTTTGTGAACAGATACAAAAATCACATCCTCATGAAAATTGGAATATGCTGAATCAATTACGATTATTTGACCAAAATGATCTATATATTTACCACATGGTGTAATAATTGAATCTCCACACATTCACATGAGTGTTGCTCAATCTGAGGACTTTTGATTTAGGAATAATCAAATTGTAAATGTAAAAACCCATTGAAATAATGAACAAATAATAGAAAATGTAAAAATTAGAGTAAACGATAAATTTGAATTTGATTTCCATATAAATGCAGAGCTTGGAAACAAATATTGATTGAGAACAAACGATTGGGTTGAAATTTTAGATTAAAAATAAGCCCCAAAAACTTGGGGCTTTTCATCTTTAAATAAGTGGAACAAGACAATCCCAGCAAACACCTAATGGATTTCTAGTGCAAATGCCAATTCCAACTTTTTGGAATCTACTGACTAGATTAGTGACATCACATTGTAATGATAATTCATTATTTCCTGATTTTCTTTTGCCAATTCGGAACCATCTAAGTTGTCTTTTGGGGGATCTTAATGTTTCTACATAACAATCAACCACTTCTTGCATAAATGCAACTAATGAATCATGCTCAATTGCCACTCGATATTTCGGATCATTTAAATAAAATGTTGGCAATAGAATTAAATCGAGACAAACCTGAATAGCAAACTTTTCACCCTCTCTCTCAAGAAGTTTTTGAAATTTAGCTTCATCAAGTTTCATATGACCATCTTCAATCTTCAAAAACGCCTCAACATTCTTCCGAGGAATTAGACGATAGGCAAATTTCGCATTCTTACCAAGTTCTGGAATATTATATTCAACCAATCCAGAACCTGGATTTTCTGTGTCTGGATGCAGACTAACAAAAATATTAATCATTTAAACCTCCTTTTTTTAATGATGCTAAATATTAGTTTATATATTTTTAATAAAAAGTCAATCAAAAAAAACCTGTATCGAAATACAAGTTTTTGAACGGAACTAAAATTTTTCTCTTGGTCCTAAGTCAGAGTAAAATTGGAGGCACCGGCGGGATTCGAACCCGCGAACCAAGGTTTTGCAGACCCGTCCATTAGACCTCTCTGACACAGTGCCATATTCCCTCACAAAGGAGAACTTATTGATTTTACTTATTTTTTCAAGAGATAGTTTTTATTGGTAATGTGTCATTTCGAGCAAATGCGAGAAATCCATGAATATTGAGATAGATTTCTCAGTCGTTTCACTCCTTCGAAATGACATATTATTCACTATCTCTGCTTTTTTCTTTGAAACGAATTACTATTGGCGTTCAGACAAATCCAAAATTATTTCTAATTGAATTTTCAATCCACTTTTTGAATGCAAAGTTTGCTCTATCTTTTTTGTTTATGAAAGCGACAAAAGTTGGAGCATTGATATCAATTTGTGTGATATAGTACAATTTACAAATTTTATTTTTTGGAAATCTTGGAGGTCTTTTTATCATTTCTGTATTTATTGCTTTATTCAATTCGTTAGTATCAATTCTCTTTTCTGCTTCTGAAATAATGTCTCCAAGCATATCAAGCATTATATTTACTCATTTTCATTCTTTAGCTACAATTGGGACAATTGGTATATACTTTGCATAATCGAGGTTTGCTTGAACTGAAAGCTGAATCTGTTTTTTCTGCTTTGAATCGAGCAAGTCCATCTTATTTACAGCTACCATAATTGGCAAAGCTAAATTATTTATTTCAGCCAAAAGTGTCATATCTCTATGTGTCACTCATTCAGATCAATCAATCATGAAAATGATACAAGGTCTTACATATTCCAGCATTCATCTAATTTTGTCGTAGGCTATTTTTTCAATTCAGTGAATACTACCCTTTTTCCTAAGTCATGCTGTATCATAAACTCTATATTTTTGTCATTTGTACTCAAAATCTCATGTAATGTAATCACGAGTCGTACCGAGGTAATCCTCTACTTTTGCCAATTCTTTTCAAACCAAAAAATTCAAAAGGGTTGATTTTCAGACATTTGGTTTTCAAATTATAGCAATTGGAATGTGCTTTTCTTCTTCGTATTGAGTTGATTGACCCCCTTGTGTAAGGCTGGTAGGAGAGATTAATCCCTCCTGCTCTCCCGATAAATCGGGATCGCCTCCTCCCTTAATAATGGAGGCTTTTTTATTCTTAAAATAATTGACTATAAAATCTTCTATTTCTGTGAGATTTAATTCATTTTTTGCACTAATTCAAATTATATTTTCAATTCATAATTCATAATAATCTGCAATTGCCAAATCAATTTGATTTGATTTATAATTTACATCAAGTTTGTTTACTACCAGCAGAGTCTGTTTTCACTTATTTTTTTCCATAATGTACGAATAAATGCTGTGCTCTTTCGCTGTAATTCATACTGTATCATCGATGACAAACAAAATTAAATCTGATTCATCGATAATCTTTTTTATGAAAACTCGCTCTTGATCAAATTCCAAAAGTCACGGACTATCTCCGAAAGCAACTTTCCCAATTCAATCGATTTCCATTTCATGATAAATTATGTCCACAGTAGTACCAGGTATATCTGTAACTATAGCTCTAAATTGACCTATAAGCCTATTAAAAAGTGTAGATTTTCAGACATTTGTAGCTCAAACGAGTCATATTTTAAACATAGAAAATTCAATATAACTAAAAAAATTACAATGAGTAATTATAAAAATTTATTACAAAAAGTAAAATGAAAAAAAAATCATTTTTAATTGACATTTTTTAAAAAATACTTATATTTTTACTAAAAAAAAATAAAAAGCTATGTATCAAATCAACATTGGACAAATAGTCCAACAAAAGTTAGGTAAGAAATTACCAAAAGTTTTGGTGAGGATATTGGAAAAGCTCATTCACCAAGATGAGTTAAATCAATTTCTTGCTACTGATGGCAAAGACAAAGTTGGTTTAGATTTTGTTAATGCATCACTAAAATTCTTGGGCATAAAAACAAGAATCATTGGTGAAGAAAATCTTATTAACGAAAATTCAAAACTTTGCTTTGTATCTAATCACCCACTTGGTGGGATTGATGGCTTGACTTTATTAAAAGTCATTGGCGAAAAGTACGATGGTAATGTCAAAGTTTTTCTGAACTCATTTTTGGCAGCACTACCAGGCTTACAGCCATTTTCCGTCCCAGTAAATGTCGCAGGACGTTCATCAAAAGGGATAGTTGATGTCGTAAACTCTGTCTTTGCAAGCGACTATCAAATCCTAATGTTTCCAGCACAATTATGCTCTAGGAAGCAGCATGGTATAATAAAGGACTTACCGTGGAAAAAAGGATTTGTGCAGAAATCTACTGAATTTAATAGGGCAATCGTACCAATTTATTTTCATGGATTTAATAGTAATGCTTTTTACAATTTTGCTAAATTTGCAAAATCCTTGAGTAAATTATTTAAGTCTCCTGGACTAGAGAAGTTGCCGATGGCATTTTTGCCACATGAAATGATGAAAAATCGTGGAAAAACATTCACCATCGTAATAGGCTCTCCTTATTCAGCATACGAATTGAAAGAACTTTTATACTTTGTGAAAGATCCTAAGATTTTGGCTCAAAGTACTCAAGATATTGTATATTACGAGCTTATGCCAAAGACCTACCCTTATAAAAGTCTGTAGTTTCTTACAGACTTTTTACTTAATATAAATTTATTTCATCTTTTCATTGAAAAAGAAACGATAAAATTTATCTATATATTACATTTTATTGAATGGTGAAAATATGCCAATACTGATTACTTGATTGATATTGATTGTTTATTGAATTTTAGCCGTATTTAGTGTAAGTACGTACGAATCTTTTCATATTACCTTATTGCAATGAGATCCATCGAATTATTTCTATTTCTTCAGACATCTGAGAAATATTGTAATTGCTATTATAATGGCTTTGGTGGTATACAAAATACCTGTAGATTTTTTCAAAAAACAAAAAAATATTTTAATTATCACAATTGTGACGTTTGTGTTGCAACTGATGGTATTTGTCCCATGAATATGAGCAGAATATCACTGATCTAGATGACGGATTGATATCAAGCATCTTCCAAGTATCCAGCCTTGTGAATTTTTCAAGTTGTGATATGTATTATTTATGGCATGATGGCTAATTAGGAAAAGGAAAGAGATAAACAATGACAATCAGTTATTCATTTCTTTTTTAGTTATAAATGCATTGTTTTTAGCGGTATTTTGTTTTATTCCAGATTTTGGTAGTGCATTGGTAGTATGAGCAAGTGTATTGGTGATGTGAATTTACTCATGATTAAATTGGAAAAAAATATTGCTGACACTCTGAATTGGTGCCGGCTGTATAGTCGTATTTGGAAGTGTCGCAGCATCTATTAGCACAAAATTTGCATATTTACAAGAAAGAATTACTTACTTTATGGGATGATGAGATGATGATTCAAGCCAGTCAATTTGATGGCAAAATGAGCAAGCTTTGGCTGCCATTTGATGAGGATGATTTTGGGGTAATGGTTATGGAAAATGACTACAAAAATTTGGATACATACCCGAAGCTCAGTCTGATTTTATTTTTGCAGCATTTAGTGAAGAAGTATGATTTGTCTGAGATATCATTTTGATTTGATTGTACTTTTTCTTGATGTACTATGTACTCACAAGACTAAAATGAGTAAATGATGATTACGGGAAACTGATAGTAGTATGACTACTTTCTCTGATTATATTACAAGCATTTATAAATATTTGAGTTAATCTAAAAATATTGCCAAACACATGACTCACTTTGCCATTTATAAGCCACGGATGAACAGCATTGATGGCAAACTGCATATCTCTCATGCTAATTTACAAGATAATAGAAAATAAATAATGAAAATTTTGGTTGATGACAATAATATTTTAGCGATTGAAAATCCAAACATTCCTAAAAATAAAGAGTATTCTTACAATGTAAGTGGATATGATTTTTCTGATTTTGATAAGTGAATTATTGTTTACCACAAAAAACAATTTAAAATTATAAATTTGAAAGATTTATGAGACAAAATGTGAATTATATTGGTCTGAGAGCATGATGATGAGTACGATAATATGGAATTAGATGTAGAAAGTATGGAAAATGCTCTGAAAATATACGATTGATTTGATGAAAATACAGGTGAAAAATATTATTTCTTGTATAAATTTGGTGAAAATAAGATGAATGAATTACAAGAAAAATTAGCTAAATTGTGATCAGAGATAAAGTTGGAAAAAACTGAAAAATGAATTTGTTTACCAATTGTAGATGGAGAATTAGTTTATAATCCAATTAGTTTTTTGTTTGGATTAGTATTGGTTTATTGAAATTTTCAGATAAAAGACTTAGACTTGAAAGCAATAAAAGTCCAAATACCTCTATTTTGAAAGTATGTAGAAAAGCAAGATATTATCGATGAAAATTTGTCAGTTTTGTCTGAGAATGGCCTGTATGTAAACAAAAATCTTCAAAGAACTAATGATGGAATAATCTACGAATTAACAAGTTCAGACTATGAATTATTGCAACATTTTGCGAGATTTTACGAACCTATTGAAAAATGATTGAAAATTAGTAAATATGATGATGTTTTGAATGTAAAGAAAGAATTGATTGAATTCATAAAAACAAATCCAGAAATCCCAAGCGAAGGGAAAGATGAAGTATTGGAGTTTCTTGAAAATGGAATGATTAAAATAATGAATAAATAGCTAATAGCCAATGGCTAATAGCTGATAGCAAAGGATTTTTTATAACAAGTCAGATGCTATTAGCTATCGGCTATAAGCTACCAGCTAATATTTAGGGGTGTGGTGTAATGGCAACACGACGGTCTTCGGAACCGTAACCGGGGGTTCGATCCCCTCCATCCCTGGACTTCTCTCAACCTTGAAACTCTTAAATATTCTTTTTCAACTTGACGAGCTTCGGAATCCGTCCCCGCAATCCTGCGGGGCTATCCCCTCCATCCCTGGACTTCTCTCAACCTTGAAACTCTTAAATATCCTTTTTCAACTTGACGAGCTTCGGAATCCGTCCCCGCAATCCTGTTGGGCTTTCCCCTCCATCCCTGGATTTCTCTCAACCTTGAAACTCTTAAATATCTTTTTCAACACGACGGTCTTCGAAATCCGTCCCCGCAATCCTGCGGGGCTTTCCCCTCCATCCTTGAACTTTAAATTATAATCAAAAAAATGTCTTGATTTGCTATCGCTGTTTTATGCATTCTTATTTTGGTAACACTATTCTATTTAGCAACTGCTTTGTATTCTTTTTGAGTAAAATTGCCAAAATGGCTTAGAATCACAACTTGAGTATTCTTTATTGTTTATTCACTACTTGCAATTTTATGATTTGCAATGATGAAAAATGTCTCAATGCTTTCTGCTTCTATGGCACTTGTTATAGTTAATTTGATTTTATGAATATACATGTTAGTAGCTACAAAAGCCCCTAAACGATTAAAAATTTTGGTTTGAGTTGTTGCTTGTATATTGGTAGTAATACATATCATTTCATGCTTTGCTGTACCTACTATGTACGGATCTGTTACAATGAATATGTGAGTAAATGGATTATAAAATATCAACTTAATTAAATATAAAATCTCAACATTAGTTGAGATTTTTTTATTTTTGAAAAGCGATATTAGAAATACAGCATAACAATAAATTTTCAAAAATTCTGTTTTTTTCTTTCCAACTTTATCTGCCTTTTGATAGCAAATACTACATTTTCTGCTAAACTATTAATTAATATTAAACAATTCCAATTTTATAAATCACAATACCTCATTGATCATTTTTGTTTTCATAAAATCTTTTTGTTTATTTGATATTAAATCTCAAATTTCTGCTAAAATTGTATTGGGTTTGAATTGCTGTGGTATTATGAGTAATAATTTTTCCAAAAAATCTTCGTAGGTTAATCATGTCCTTTCCAAGATTATATCTTTGTTTACTGGGAATCTTTGTTTGAAGAAATAGTCCACATCAAATAAATCTCTATTTTTCATCCTTTCACTCAATGCCACCAATTTATGGGC
>CALCYP010000112.1 GCA_937906635.1 uncultured bacterium
CCGTTTTAATTGTTTTTATTATATTTTTTATTTTTGAATGTTTTGGATAAATTTTATAAAACAATAATATTATTAATAATTTTAAAAATCTATACGAACGACTAAAATTTATATCTAATACTACATTTTTATAGTTTGTTTTGACCGATCTTGATGAGACAAATATTTTATATCAATATTTTTTTAAAATTTTATGATTATAGGAAAATATTAATTCATCTCACACATGATAAAATCATCACTTTCAATCTCATATATCTCAAATTAAAAAAACCTTTTTCATATAATTATTTTTTTAAATTTTTAATTTTTTCTACAATTAAATTTACAATATGTTCTATATCATCTAATCAATTATTTTCTATAATTTCATAATTAATATTTTTTATAAAATTATCATCTGATATTAAAGTAAATAATGTATTATTAAGCTCTATTAACGTATTTTCATTTGAAAAAAAATCTGATGTTTTTCAATTTCTATTCATAATTCTATTCTTTGCTATATTTGGATTTGTTCTTAAGAAAAAGATATAATCGGGCAAAATTATTTCTCAACTATTAATTAATTTGTCTATTTTTTTTATTAACGAACTATAATCGCTATATTTTCATAAATTTTTAATCGCTAATTCTGTATATAACAATGTTAGCACAGTCCTTTCCATTATTATATCATTTCACAATAAAATTTTTCACAATAAAAATTGATTCTTTCTTTTTTCCAATTCTAATAAAAAATTATGTTTTTTTTCTAATGTATTTTTTGCATCCTTTTCATCAACTATTGGAATACTATCTCAATCCCTAAGAAAATGAAAAGATTCTCATACATGAGATAATCACAATTTTTCTTGTATCATATGAGAAATCGTAGTTTTTCCACTGCCACTTATTCATTCTATTGCTATGATTATACTCTCAGATTTATTCATGTTCTGTTTTATTCTTTATAAAAGACAATATCTTCAGTTTATATAAAATATATTTAAAAATAGATATTGTAGTAGGAATGCTAACCAACAACGGAATTAGTAATATGGAAAACAAATCGTAAACTTTGAATTTTAAATTTTTATTTTTTCTAAGCAACCAGCATAAAAAAATATAATAGTGAATATAATACACAAGGAATCATACTAATCAAAAATGATTATCATATATAAAATATAATATTAAACATAATAATAAACAATATGATGTCAAAAATCGCTTAAATGAATTAAATATTCACTGTATTGTAAACAACAGTAATCTGAAAGAAAAACTTTTTCAAAATTTTTTCATATATAATTTTGGATATTTATAATACTCTATGTTTCCATAAAATCGCGAAATTGTCTGATTAATTCGCGCAAAAAATGTAGTTGGTGTATCTCAGTACTCATAATTAATTAGTGGATATATATTTTCACCACTCACAGCCATATAAAATCAAAAATGTAGATCCTCATTGATTGTATCTTCCGGCAACATTTTATACTGAAAATATTCTTTTAATCTCATTACTAATCAATGTCAAACAATGTGGTAAAGTTTATATTTTGATACAACATTATGAAACAATATTCTATATTGTTCTTCTACCAATGTCCACCTTGACTGATATACCGCTATAGCTCTTTGCAATGAATTTAATTTGTTATAATTTGAAATAAACAATGTACTTTGTAAAAGTATATTATTTCATTTATTTATTGCATTAAAAATTTCATTCAAACTATCTTTTGTTATTCTGGAATCAATATTTATTAAGTGAAAATATGAATTATTAGTATTTTCCTTTAACTTATCTCTAATGTATTTAACTCAAAAATTTACTTGTGTTGCCATGTTTCATCATTTTACATCAGATTCTAAAAAAATTAAATTACTATTTTCAAAAGTTTTAGCCAAGTTTAATGTAATATTATTTCAATACTCATCTCTTTCGTTACAAGTTCAAACAATAATTAGTTTTATATTATTATATCATTTCAGCAATGTCATATAATAAGATAATGTTTCTTTTATTAATTTTTCTTCTTTATAAACAGGTAAAATTATAAAATATCTTTTATCAAAATAATTTAATTTTTTATAAGCCACTTTTCTATTCATAATAAAACACAATACAATTATTCTGTATAATCAAAACAAAATTAGGCATATTCACAACGACAAGAGCGGTATTAGTATCATGTAATATAAACTTAAAGTTGTTTTAAAACATAGTATTATTATTTGTTTTTATATATATAAACATCCCATTATCAATAAATGAGTTAATAATTATTAAATATTTTTATACTTTCTTCCTATAATCACTACTATTGTGAGTCTTTGCTCATAATCAATCTTTAATTTCTATTCACAATTCTTTGCATGCTTGCACTTCTGGAATATTTCATGAGAATCTATCTCATCATTTTCAGAAAATAATTTTTGTATGATTTCAGTATTTTGATCTAATTTTGGCAGTAATTGCTCTGATACTTTCACATACTGATCAATCTGTATCTACTGAAAGCATAACTTCATCTACAACTTTGAGTGCTGATACTACTCTACTCCTAAAATTTTCATCTTGAAAAACTTCTTGTTTTCCTGTTTTCAATCTTGCTTGTTCATCGTTATTTACTATCACTCGCAATTCA
The DNA here is from genome assembly GCA_937906635.1 of uncultured bacterium. Taxonomy (GTDB): domain Bacteria; phylum Patescibacteriota; class Gracilibacteria; order Absconditabacterales; family Absconditicoccaceae; genus JALOAF01. The sequence continues at coordinate 2,637 of CALCYP010000112.1, forward strand.
TCTCAAAGATCCTTGCAAAGTTCGAGACATTCGATATGTCATGGATGGATTGGATTGAAATATCCAGATGTAATTACGATTGTTTTCATGAAAAATGATTATTGTATAAATTAAAAATAATTTGCATTTTTCTTTTTAAATTTCAAGTAATGATAAAAACCTAAACAAATTGCTCAAAAGTATAGCTAAAATTTTTAAAAAAACTTGATATTATCACAAAACTCAATATTTTTGAATCGAAAGACTTATGTCTGATTTTATTTATTTACAAAATTTTTCCATGAAAAAAATGTTGGCAGAATGTATCGGTACGATGGTACTAGTAGTATTTGGTTGTGGAGTTGCCGTTTGGACTGGAGTAGATCCTGTAGCTACTGCATTAGCTTTTTGATTAGTAATTGTAGCTTTGGCTTATGCTATTTGACCAGTTTCTGGTTGTCATGTAAATCCAGCAGTCAGTCTATGAGTATATATGACTGGATGAATGAGTGCAAAAGAATTTTGGAAGTATGTGTGTGCTCAATTTGTAGGAGGAATCATTTGAGCAGTATTGCTTGCTTTGATGTTTGGAGGTAATTTCACAGCCCTATGAGCAAATGGATTAGATTGAGTAAATTGAAGCATTTGGCTATGAATATTAGCTGAAATTGTATTAACATTTGTATTTGTGATGGCTGTACTTTGAGCTACATCAAAAAGTGAAAATTGATCAGTAGCAGGAATCGTAATAGGTCTATCTTTGACATTAGTTCATCTATTATGACTTGGTTTAACATGAACTTCTGTGAATCCTGCTAGGAGTTTTGGACCAGCATTATTCCAAGGGTTGGTTGGATGAGATTGATCATTCTGTATAGTTCGAATCTTCATCGTAGCTCCAATGATCTGAGCAGCATTAGCAGCATTATTATTTAATTACTTCAAAAGAACTAAATAAATTTGAAAATATAATTGTAAAAAAGCTCAGAGTAATCTGGGCTTTTTTATTTATTTGAAAATAATTATCTTTTACTTGAAAACAAATTTCATTTTACAATAATAAAAAATAGTTTATTAATAATAGACAATATGGTTATTACAAATACAGTTGATAGTGAAATGCTATCTGATATAGCAATCAATTCTCTAAAAAAGAATCCATTTGATTTTCATCAAATGAAGCTTTATCTCTGTATAACAAACTCTTATAATGAAATGTTTCATTTTAGACGATCAATATTGAAAATCATTATATCAATGATTATCTTCTAAATTTAAAAAATTGGATTTTCCAATAAAAGATAATGTAAAAAATCCATTGGATTTTGTAGACGAAATTAGTAATGATGATATTGTTTTGTTGGATAACTTTTTTCCTTGAGAGACACGAGAAGAACCTTTATGAGCAGAATTTCTAAATAGGCTATTTCAAAAGAATATATATTGTAAAATTATTTGTATTTCCGATTATTGAAAGACTCTAATTGATCGCTTTGATGAACGAGAAAATGCTTATAAGAATTGAAGTATTGTCTGATTCGCACCAGAAAAGACAGTAAATTCTGTTGAAAAATATATTAAATAAAGATTTTATTAGTAATCTAAAATCATGTTTGAACTGATGGAATTACCTTTTGGAAAGACAGACCTTTTGCCTATCATAAATGAAGAGACTTTGGAATATCATCATTGAAAGCACCACAAAGCTTATGTAGATAAATTAAATTCTTTGGTCGCTGGGACTGAATTTGAATGAAAAAATTTGGAAGATATAATAAAGACAGCTCCAGCTGGTGCAATATTCAATAATGCGGCACAGATTCGAAATCATAATTTCTACTGGAATTGCCTGAGAGCTCCGAAAATGGAAAACAAACCGACATGAAAATTGATGGAAGAAATTGAAAAAACCTTCTGATCTTTTGATGAATTCGTGAAAAAGATTTCAGATTCTGCTGTAAATAATTTCTGATCTGGTTGGACTTGGCTTGTAAAAAATCAAGATTGAAGTTTGGAAATAATCAATACTTCAAATGCTGGTAATCCAATGACTTTGTGAAAAAAGCCATTATTGACTATCGATGTCTGGGAGCATGCATACTATATCCAGCATAGAAATGCCAGAGCAAATTAT
>CALCYP010000113.1 GCA_937906635.1 uncultured bacterium
TCTGCTAATGTTAACTCCTCTCAAACATTGGCATGAACAGGGATATTTTTTATACTTTTGTGTGAAATGATGTCGTCTGACAATATTTGTCAAACTGTGACAGAATTTGGCAAGACATTGTCAAAACCTGTGAAAACAGTTGTGGCGAATTTAGCTGCGATTTTGTTTACGAGTCCTGAATGGACATCTGATTCATGGACCACTATCTTTTTTTTGAGTATTTTTCATGCAATAACAACAGGTAGCGCTACATATCATCATTTACAAAATATTGTGTCAATTTTATATTTTCTGAGATAGTGAAATGACTTTCAAATTCATCGAGCAAATTTAAACACATCGCGAACGTTCTTCAACTTTGATTTTAACGGTGTCTCTCTGCGAAATTTCCCAGACACTATCGTCTGAAAAAATAAATTCTGATTCGATGTCGACATATTGTCGAATATTTCACTCTCCAATGAATTTTTTTCTCAAAATCGAATTATTCTTGATATTTCTTGGCTGTATTCATGGTGTTTATTTATATGTTCTATGATACTTTTTACAGGAAAAACATGTCATCAAGTACCACCTCCAGCCACTGCTAAATTTATTTTTCACATATCGACAAATAAGAAAATAAATTTATTTCATGGTATCAAATATTTTTGTAGTTTCAAGAGGTTTTTGTTTTTTAATTAAGAATTTAGGAATTTCATACATTTTTAATTATTAATTATTAATTCTTAATTTTTTTTATTCTTAATTATATTGTATATGATTGTAAAATAAATATAATATCAAAAACAAATATAATTCAGATCTAAAACAAAAAAACTTATTACTATGAATTCATATTGCTTTACAAAAAACGGCTATCATTACTTTTTAGTAGCCAATGAAGATGGACACTACTGTCTATATTCAGACGCAGACTTTGCTCTGCAATATCTGAGAGCCAATGAAACTAACGGTATTATCACATCAATAACAAAAGACGATACTGTTTTGCTAAGTTTGGGACAAATTTTCGAAGGAAAGGTTGTCACCAAAATAATCAAGACAAAAGACCTACCATTCAAGGTAAAACTTGAGTAAAACACAACCGGAAAAATTTCCGGTTTTTTGTTTTAATCTTTTTGTTTGTTTAATAAAAATTCACTATTTCTGTGAATTTATAAATTTAGAAATTTAGAAATAGACACCAGATTTACTAAAAATTTTGTCGATAACCAAAAGTTGTCAATGTATTTATTTATTAGTTCAAAACTTGAGTTATTTTCAAAAAATATAGTGTCAATTTCGACAATGTCGACAATTTTTGGACTCAAAAAATTCACTAATTTTGTGAATTGATTTTTGTCATTTTTTTGTAAATTTTGGCATAATGTAAAAATCTACCCAGGTGATGTAAAAATCTACCCAGGTGATGTAAAAATATTTAGAAATTAATAAAGACTTTTTTCATCTCTTTTCTGTTTTGTTTTTCTTCTTCTGAAATTTCATTTTTGCTCTGTCATTTTGAAGAATCGGTTGAAATATTCATTTTAAATCCTTCGTCTCCCGACAAGTCGGGAGCCACCTCCTTTACAAAGGAGGACATTTTACCTCATTCATTATTTTCTTCGATTTCTTCATGTGGTCTTCCAACATTTTCTTTCTTCTCCTGTATGTCTGAAACTTCTTGGATATTGTTACTTGGAATGTCTGCAACCACTTCAAATTCTGGCTTATTTTGTTTTTCTTCTTTTAACTTTAGCTTCATTTGCTCATAATCATAATCTGTCTGCATGTTGATCCAATATTTTTCAGGAGTTCACAAAACTTGTGAAAGAATATAGTCCCACTGAATTGTAATGTTTCTTTTTCATTTAATTAATTCATTGACCTCACTATTTTTCTTTCACACCAAAATCGCAAATTGTTTTTGTGTCCAATTCCTATTTCTAATTTCTTCTATAATTTTTTTTCACGGATGGATCATAATTCACTATTTTAGTAAATTTTTAAATTCATAAATTCTATGAATTAGTGAAATTATAATCGAAAAAAAATTTTTTGCAAATTTTTTCACACAAAATTTTATCATCAAAAAAATTCACAAATTCTATGAAATTGTGAAAAAATTATACGACATAGTGAATAAATTCTATGAAATAGTGAATTTTTTACTCCAAAAATTTTTTTGAATGATTTTTCATTTTTTGATGTTTTAAAAAATGGAACCAAAAATTAAAAAAATCTATATTAAAACACGTAAGTTATAAGACCGGTCTGTTTGGTGCGCACTATGGTTGCCCCAAAAACTTGAGTTAAAATAGGAAAAGTTGTTAGTATTTTTTGCAAGATCGTTTGATTTTTTTTAATTGAAAAATTTTTTAAAATTATATTTTTGTCTATTCAGAGAAAAATTTTGTAATAAATTTTATTAAATAAAAAATATTTTTTGTAAAAAAATTTGTCCACAAGTTTTTGAAGGTGTTGGACAAATTAATAAAAATAATAAACACAAACGATTTGTTAAACTTAAAACACAAAAACTATGTCTATTGAAGTAGTTAAACATGGATCTTTTGATCTCAATGAACAATTCCATGCGACCTGTGATCGCTGTGGAATCATCTTTAATTTCCAAAGAAAGGATGGAGTGTGTGACGACAAAAGTAGTATTCACTGTTCATGTTGTGGTAATATACGCCCAATTCCCAAAGAGTACAGTCATTATACAATCAACTGCTGCATTTGTGGCAGAGAAATAGAGAGACCTCTTTGGACAATGGAAATTATGTCAGACTAAGACCGACCAAAAAATCTTGGCCGGTTTTTTTGCTTTATTTTCAACAAAAAAATCAATTGATATTTTGGATCTAAACTTTATAAGTTCGGTTATGTGAACAACCTATACACCTGCTATGCAGCAATATATTGATTTCAAAAAACAGTACAATGATTGTATACTTTTTTTTCGTTTGGGAGATTTTTATGAGATATTTTTTGAAGATGCAAAGCTGTGTAGTAAGCTTTTAGACTTAGTTTTGACATCAAAAAATAAAAATTCAGATAATCCAATTCCTATGGTCTGAGTTCCTTATCATAGCGTGGACAAATATATCACAAAGATGGTGAATCTAGGATACAAAATCGCCATTGCTGAACAAATTACAGATCCTGTACCATGAAAATTGGTGGAAAGAGAGGTGGTCTCTGTAATTACTCCATGAACATACATCAAAGAAAATCAAAATAATTTCTCATATATGGCTGCTGTCACTTATGAACCATACAGAAGCGGAGAAAACTATCACCTTGCTTGGTGAGATTTTACCATTTGAGAATATAACACAAAGAGCTTTGAAACAATTTGAGATTTGGAGAAATTTTTGGCTGTCTTGAACCCAGTAGAAATTATTTTGGACATTGGTTTACAGTGAAAAGACTCTTTGCAACAATCGATAAAGAATTATTTGAATAGTCTGATTTCTATCTACGATATACCTGTAGATCCAGATAAATATATCTTGGAGCAGTGCAAAATTCAGACTTTGGCGAGCTTTGGACAAGCTTTGCAATGATGAAGAATTTGAGCTTTTGCACTACTTTTGCACTATATCAAAGATACTCAAAAAGATAATCTGAAAAATATAATTCGTGTCTCTCATCACACTATGAAAGATCGTGTCTTATTGGATGAAATTACTATCAAAAATCTGGAAATATTTTCGAGCAATTACGAACACAATGATAAATACAGTTTAGCTGGAATTTTGGACAATACTAAAACAAATGCTGGAGCAAGGTTACTTCGTACGATTTTGATGAATCCGACAAAAGACAAATCTGAACTAAAAAAGAGAGTAAATAATATCGAATATTATATCCACAATCTCGAAACGAGCAGAATTTTTCATGCAGTATTGGGATGAGCACTAGATTTACAAAAAATAGTTTCAAATATTTTGTACAAAAAAGTTTTGCCATGATTTTTTGTAAAACTTAGATTTACATTGGGATTATTCTTTGAAAACAACAAATTTTTGGATGAATTAAAGAGGCTTTGATTATCAGAAAATTCGTGTAATAGATTGAACGAATTGTATAGCTATTTGAAGAAAACATTGAAAAATGATGAATATATCAAAAATGATATAGATTTCATAGCTGATTGAGTAGACAATGAAATCGATGAATTGAGAAAAATTGCTTATCATAGTGACGAATTGATTTTGTGATATCAGCAAGATTTGGCAAGATTGAGCTGAGTAGCAAATGTAAAATTGAAATTTGTGGTAAATCAATGATATTTTATAGAAATCACAAATAAAGATATCGAGACATTTGAGACAAATTTGACAGCACTTGCAGCACAATCAGCTGAAAAATATAATGTAGTAAGGAGAAATACTTTGAAATGATGACAGAGATATTCAAGCGAGTTTTTGGATTCCATGCAAGAAAAAGTATTGTCTGCTAGAGAATGATTGGCAAAAAAAGAGTTTGCAATTTTGGATGAAATAAAAAATACAATTTCAACTTTGACGAATGAGATTTATGAATTTGCAAATGTCGTAGCTTGGTTTGATTTATATACTTCTCATGCTATCTTTGCGAGCGAAAATAATCTCGTAAAAGCTGAATATGTAGATTCTTGAGAATTAAAAATCAAAAATGGAAGACACCTTGTGATAGAAAAATTTTTGGACAAAAATGATCAATTCATACCAAATGACTTGGTTATGAATGATGAAAAATGATTTTTGCATGTAGTGACATGACCAAATATGTGATGAAAATCTACATTTCTCCGCCAAAATGCTTTGATTGTTTTGATGGCTCATTGTGGACTATATGTGCCAGCATCACAAGTCCAAATGCCAATAATTGACTGAATTTTTGCCAGAGTCGGAAG
>CALCYP010000114.1 GCA_937906635.1 uncultured bacterium
TATTCACTCGTTCATTCATATTCTCAATCTGGAGTATTGTACAATAATCTCGATAATGCAGTAACAAATTCTGCTCTCGTCACATAATTATATGGCAAGAATTCATTATTTAGCATATTAATTCACATAATTCATAATTGATATGCCAAAGTCACTCAATCATCGTATTCTGAATCCAAATTTTCTGACACATCGTTAAAATCATTTTGCCTCGTTGTATCTGGTGTCTTTCCTAATACATTGATAGCATATTGAGACAACATCTTTGCCATAGCAATTCTGGTTAAATTTCAATCCATATCTGCTTTTGAGATTGTATCCATAGTCGTGATTCAATTTTTGTATGCTCGAGTGTATGCATCTATAATTTCTTGGTCAAATCACTCATTTACAGAGTCGTTGTCTTTGGATGTTCAGCATATCCAATCGTAATAACTATCTGAATAATCTCCATCTGGACAGCTGTCCTTTTTTAGACTGCTACTAGTTTTGATTATTCGATCTACTTTTCCAGTCTGTGATCAAGTATTTCATACTAAATCTCTAAATTCAAAGATAAATGTATCATTTTCGTTAAACGTGTGTGTCAGTTCTACTCATGTAATTGTTTCGCTACAATTAGTCAATGTAGCTGTGACACTTTTTCAAGCTACTCGATTTTCTTTTGTTGGTGAATAAGTTATATCACATGTAGGAGCATCATTGTCTTGTTGTATTATTGTATGTATACGCTTTCATGTCTTCATTATAAATTGTCATAATTTAGGATTATTATTTTGTGTATTATTTCCTATTTTTTTGTAAACATTTATATCTTCATCATTTGTAAGAACATTTAAGTAAATTCGTTTATCTATATTTGTATTATCTGTAATTCAAACAACATTTTCTCAATTGGTTAAAATTTGTCATTCTACTTTTTCTGTATCAGAACCAATGTATTTATTGTATTTTTGTCATGCTTTTATTATAGTGTCTCAACTTCGTATATAAAGTTCCGTTTGAGTAGGGATTAACTTTCAATATGAGTAATTTGTCACTTTACTATTAAAATCACTATTTGTTCACCGATTTCATGTCAATACTTCTGACCAACTTAATAAGTATGTTGAGTCATTTGTTTGTGGATTTGTTATCATTTCTCGTGAGAGAGCTACTCAAGTTAATTCTCATATTGGAAGAATTCAAAAATTAGATCATTGCTCCAAAACTTTAAGCTCTCATGATCAATTACCAAAGACCATAGTCGTTCAGTAATATTTGTTGCCAGAATAAGCATTTTCTTGATTATTATCTAATATCCTATTATTAAATAGTTGTAAATTTATAAAACTATTTCATTGATTCATACCATATGTCATACAAATTCAATATTTATGATTATTGTATATTAAACTATTATTTATTATATTATAATTTGATTGATCAAAAAAATTAATTCAACAGTATAGGGCATTACTCTTTCAATTATTGAAAATTTGTACATTATTTACACTATTCTTTAGTGACTTTCTAAAACCTATACCATTTCATCAGTTATTAAATATAATTCAATTATTTAATACATTATAATTTGAGGTTAATAAATAAACACCATCATATCAGTTGTTATAACTATATATATTTTTAATTTCGTTATAATTAGAGTTAGTAGTAATAAATAATCAATGTGTTGCATTGTTATATGTCGTTATATTTTCAATATTATTATAATTTGTATTCTTATATAATTCTACTCAATAATAATTATTATGGGAAACAATATTTTTAACTATATTTTTAGTACCACTAATAATGATAAATCAATCTCAATCGCCATAATCACTATTATTTCTATAGTTGTTTGATATGTTTATATTATTTGAATAACTATGATTAACATTTTCAAGGACAATTCAAGCACTTAAATTAGTAATAGATATATTATTTAATGTTATATTATTGTGTCAACCATAAAATCAACAATGTTTTGTACCACTATTAATTTTTATATTATCTAAAATAATATATTCTTTATCACTATAAAAGACAAATCAACTATCAAAGTCTATCGTTATTCCTATATTTCAAATTCAAACAATAGCAGAACACTTTGAATAACTTATTTTACCTGTTACGACTAAATCTCAAGTCAATACATATATGGTATTACCAGATAATGTAGTTGGTAATGTAGATACATATTTTACTGACATATTCTGGCATGAATTACTATCATATCAAGTCCAATTTGAAGTATAAATTGAATTAGTTCAATATAATGCTGATATGATGTCATTCGTTTCTGGTTTGTTGTCCCAAAATGTATTATCTAAAAATCTACTATTATCTCGTGATGCTGTGGCATAACTTATCAAATAGGACAAAACAAAGAAAGTACCACAAAGTATGTTTTTTAAAATTTTCATGCTTAAACTACTTCACATATAAATACTGTACATAATGTATATTTTTTGTGTGTTTTCAAGAAAATTTTCAAAAAAGAATGTTTGGAAATACACAAAATACTAAATATTGTTTTCACCATATCTCATTTTTTCATCTATCTCTATATCCAAATCATTTAATCTACTTTTTATTGCATTTTGATTTTGAGTTATTATAAGTAATGTTTGAATGGCATTTATTAAATAAAAAATTCAATGGAAAATTCTGGTACGATTTTGGTTACATGATGATTGGGATATATATGATCTCATACATGTACAGTTCTTTGAGAAGCTTGATATAATTTGATTATTGTAGACAACCTCTCGAATTCTCGTTTAGAAAATTTGGATAAAATTGCTGAAATCATCTGAAAAAAGCCAATATTATACAAGTACGATATTAGGGATGAATCAAATTTAGAAAAGGTTTTCAAAAATCATCCTGAAATTGATTGAGTGATTCATTTTGCTGCAAAAAAGGCCGTATGAGAAAGCTGCCAAGATCCTTTTTTGTATTATGAGAATAATATCTTATGAACAGAGATTCTTTTGAAGATAATGACAAAATTTGGAAAGAAACATATTGTTTTTTCAAGCAGTGCTACCGTTTACGATTCACCAAAAATATTACCACCATTTACAGAAACTGACCGTGTTTGAACATACAATCCATATTGAACAACAAAGTTAGTTATGGAGTATATGCTAAAAGATTTGGCAACATTCAAATGATTTAATGTAGTAAATTTGAGATATTTTAATCCTATTTGAGCACATCCATCTGGATTAATTTGAGAAGATCCTGTATGAATTCCAAATAACTTAGTACCATATATTTTGAAAGTAGCAAAATGAGAAATCGACTGTGTACAGATTTTTTGAAATGATTATGATACTCCAGATGGTACATGAGTTAGAGACTATATACATGTAATGGATGTGGCAGATGCACATTTAGCAGCATACAATCAAATACAAAAGTATGAAGAGTACAAAAAGGAGAATGGAATTGACCCAGACAAATGATATTTTGATATTTTTAATATCTGAACTTGAGATGGAAAATCTGTAAAAGAAATTGTAGATTTAGTTAGCAAAGTTACAGAAAAAGAAATTCCAACTCAAATAGTTTCCAGAAGACCATGAGATATCGCTACAAGTATTGCTAATCCACAAAAAGCTAAACAAGTTTTGGGACGAGAATACAAAAGATCAGTTTATCAAGCCATCGAAGATGCTTGGAGATTTTTAAATCAATAAATTTTTTTATTTAATATTATGGATTGTATATGTCATTATTATCATTTCTAATAGTAGTTGTATCTGTAATATTTTTGTTCTTTTGAATTGATTTATATAAACATAAAAAAGCGAATATTTTACACTTGATTATATTTGCTTGATGAGCTACTTTACTGATATATTTCGCTATAAATTGAGAAGCACTAAATAGGTTTTGAGCAATATTTGGATTAACAAGATGATCTGATGTAATAGTATATGCTGCAATTGTAATACTTGCTTATTTTTATATTTGAACAGTAAATAATCAAACCAGAGACAAACAAGAACTGACTAGATTAATTTCAGCTATCGCTATCCACAAATGATATGAGCAAATCAAAGAAAAAATAAAAAACTACAAAAATAAAAATCAAAAAGATGATTTTGTTTTCAATATCAGAGTGTACAATGAATCAAAAATGGTCTGAAAAGTTATTGATGAAATTATCTCTGCTTGATTCAAAAAATTAGTTTTGATAAATGATTGATCAAAAGATAATTCACTAGAGATATTACAAGAAAAACAAAAACAGCATCCAGATTGTTTGATAATAATTCTATCACATGAAATAAATAGATGATGATGAGCCGCAAATCAGACATGATATAAGTTTATACAAGATTATGCTAATGAATTACAAGTAAAATGGTTCGTTGGATTTGATTCAGATTGACAAATGGATATAAAAGATATGGATAATTTCATAAAAAATATAAATCAAGATAAACGAAAATATTGAGCATACTTGTGATCTAGATTTGTAGAATGATGAACGGCTGAAAACATTCCAACAAGCAGAAAGGTTATCTTAGCAATATCAAGATTTGTAACCAGGCTTCTCTACTGAATCAAAGTTTCAGATCCTCACAATGGATACAGAGTGATTGAAATAAATGAATTCAAAAAAATAAAGTTAACCGCAGACTGAATGCACTATGCAAATGAAGTAAATGAGCAATTGAAAAAGAATAAAATTAAATACAAAGAATTACCTGTCCATATCCGCTATACAGATTATAGCCTTACAAAATGACAAAAAAATTCAAACAGCTTAAAGCTGGCTGCTGAAATGATATACAAACTAATTTTCTTTAGATAAAAACAATTAAGGATGAATAATTAAGAATTTCGAAAAATCATATATTATTAATTAGTAAGCCTTCATTTCTCTATCCATCTGCTTTTTTATGTCTTTTTCTTTCAAAATTTGTTTTTTTTCTACTTTTTTCATCAATTTTCATACTCAAATTTTCAATTTTATTAGTCATTTATTATTTATATATATTTCCAGTGGAATAACCACATTTCATGTTTTATCTGTAAGAGCCGAAATTTTCGCCAATTCTCTTTTTGTGATAAGAAGTTTCCTATCTCATTTTGGATTGTATCATGGTACTAAATTGGGGGAAGTCATCTTGTAAAGTGGTACATCCATATTTTTGATTCGTAATTCTCTATTTTGGATTCTAATTACAGAATCTTTCAAGTTCACCTGTCATGATTTAATTGACTTAACTTCATGTCATTTCAAAATTATTCCTACTTCGTAGTCTTTCTCAAATGAGTAATCATGATATGCTATCTTATTTTTACTAATTATTTTCATTGTTAAAAATGTTATCTCATACTATTAAAAGTTTCAGTATCCAATCAGACATCTCTTAAAATTTTCTTTAACAATCAAATACTTATATCTTCTTTTCAATGGAATGGAATTACAGTGGTCTGTCATGTGAAGCTATTTAAAAAAACTTATGACTTCACTTGGTTCTAACATGATAAAATCATAAGCTTACTACTATATTCTCAAGTTCTTCTGCCGAAATAGGACTGATTTTAGGCATATTCAATTTCCATAGACAAGTTAAACATTTTACTAATATTTTTTCATTCCATATCTTTCATTAAATCAACACTTCACTCTGTCACTTCAGCTAACCTATCAAACAATACTGACAATGTCTTTGCTTGAGTATAGCAAGCAGGTAATCATACGACTTCTCATACATAAATATTATTTTCATCTTTTTCTATATGAATTTGGTACTTTTTTTTCATAGCAGCAACTATCATATAAACACTAATATTTTACAAAATTACTTATCAAAATCAATAAAATATATTCACAAAATATTTTCATATCATATAATATATTCAGATTTTTTATATGAAAACTTGAAAAAAAAATATTATTTAGTATAAGGAATTGATTTCCTCCTTTTTAAAGGAGGTGGCCCCGACTTGTCGGGGACGAAAGATTTAAAAAATCCCCCACCCTTGCGGGGAGACCCTTGTTAAAGAGGCAAAAAAAATTATTTTAATCATTAATTCTAAATTATGAAGAAATTCTATATTACTACTGCTATTGCTTATCCAAATGCTAAACCACATATTGGTCATGCTTTGGAAATTATTATCGCTGACACAATCGCAAGGATGTATAGAATAACAGGTAAACAAGTAGAATTTCAGACTTGAACAGATGAACATGGTATCAAAAATCGAAGGACCGCTGAAAAAGAATGAAAAGAAATTCATGAATTTTTGGATGAAAATGTAGAAAGAGAATGATGATTCAAAGATATGTATTCTCAACTAAAAATTTCAAATAATACATTTATTAGGACATCGGACAAAGAGCGCCACTATGCTTGAGCACAATTATTGCGAGAAAAAATGGCTGCAAAATGAGATATTTACAAACAGTCATACAAATGACTTTACTGTGCGTGATGTGAATCTTTTAAGACAGAAAAAGATTTGGTAAAAAATGAAAAATGAGCTTTCGTCTGTCCAGATCATCCAAATGGAGAAATTGAAGAAGTTGATGAAGAAAATTATTTTTTCAAATTATCAAAATACAAAGATCAAGTAGCCGATATAATCAAAAGAGATGAGTATTTGGTATTTCCACCTGAAAGAAAAAATGAAATATTGGCCTTTTTGGAAAATGCAAAAGATGTAAGTTTCTCTAGGCCAAAAACAAGTTTACCACGAGGAGTACCTGTTCCAGGAGATCCAGATCATGTGATGTATGTCTGGTGTGACGCTTTGTCTAATTATTTGACGGGACAATGATTTGGATTGAGAGACGAACGAGAAAATTCTCGACCAGCAGATTTGCATATAGTTTGAAAAGATATTTTGAGATTCCATGCTGCATTTTGGCCTGCAATGCTATTATCAGCAGATTTACCTTTGCCAAAGCAATTACTTTCCCATGGATTTTTGACTTTGAATTGAAAAAAAATGGGGAAATCTACATGAAATGTGATTGATCCAATGGAACCTTTGCAAAAATATGGAAGAGATGCTATGTCTTTCAATTTATTGTACGATGTGCCTACTGATTGAGATGGAGACTTTTCGATGGAAAGGCTTGGAAATGTTTACAATAGCATGATAATTTGATCACGGTGAAATTTGGTAAACAGAGTGACAAAGCTGGGCGAAAAATATGGAATAAATGAGGCAAAAGCCTGAAATTTGGCAAATTGGTTTGATAAATTTAATATAAATAGTGTATGAGAATTTGTAGAGAAAAAAGATATCAAATGATTTTTGGAAAAATGGTATCAATTGGTACAAAAAGCAAACGAATTTATCACAAAACAAGAACCTCGAGTAAAGTACAAAGATGAAGCAACTCAATGAGAAGCTATTGAATGCTTGCAAAATTTGCTTTATGTAGTAAAAAATCTCGCGATATTGTCTGCTCCAGTGCTTATTGATTGATTTGAAAAAATGAAAAATATTTTGTGATTTGATTTAATGTCAGACTTAGATTCGACCAAAAATTGATCATTCGAGTCTCGAAAATCTGCATTTGATACTCAAAATTTCGCTGTAAATCTAAAATCAGAGATAATATATCCTAGAATTGATGGGTAAATTTTTTGACAATACTTGTTGTAAGGACATGATTTATCTTATCCTATATACATATATATAGGTAACACAAGTGTGATCCCTACAATAAGGATTTATATTCTTCAACAACCTTATCCTCTACCTATTCTAAAACTCCTTTGGTTTCGCTATATATGAGAGGGATTTATAAAAAAGTAACTTTAGTCTTGCATATATCAAGCACACTTAATTTTGTTGCAATTAAATGCTTATTCTTTATAATTCTCCGAGAGAAAAAAACTATTAAACAAATACGCTTATGAAAGAGTTAAATTTACAAACATTGAGATTTGACTGTCAATGTCCCAATTGTAAAAAGTGGTGGACCTGCAGTAAAGATGACCTCAAAAGTGAGGTTGTGAAAGTAATGGTTCCGATGCATCCTGGGAATTTGGGATTTGATTTGCCAAGAGCAGATAAGCAAATCATAACCGAACCTGGAGATTTAGTTTTGTATCAATGAAATCAGATTTCATTATTTTACAATAGTAATTCGTGGTCTTATACTAGGCGTTGAAAAGTCCAAATGGATTCTAAAGAAACTTTGGAAGAAATTTTATGAGATTGAGATGTGACACTAACATTCTCATTGAAATAATGCTTTTATACAATTATATACAAATAATACTCCAATATGAGATATTCTACTAAAAAATTTAAAGATTTATCTAAAAAAGAATTTACTAAAGCTGCTGAAAAATATGAATGAAAAAATGCAGGAGTTTACAAAATATGTAGGGCTGATTATCCTGATATTTTAGCAGAAATCAAAAAAGAAGATTTCAATGATTTATTGGATGTATGATGTGGAACTGGTCCTATTTTATCGTTACTTACTCAAGGATTCCCAGATAAACATTATGTAGGATTGGACCTAACTCCAAAAATGATTGAAGTGGCTAAAAAAAAGAAATTAAAGAATGTTGAATTTATAGTTTGAGATGCTGAAGATTTACCATTTAAAGAGAACTCTTTTGATATTGTTGTTTGTTCTCAAAGTTTTCATCATTATCCTAATCCTCAGAAATTTTTTGATGGTGTGGACAAAGTTTTGAGGCCTGGAGGTAAACTTATTTTGAGAGATATGCATTTATGAAAATTATTATCATATTTTGTTAATTATATTGAATTACCTTTCCTAAACCGACTTTGATATTGAGATGTGAGAATATATACTAAAAATGATATTCAAAAATTATGTGCCAATTCGCGATTAATTTTGGAAAGTTTTGAACATAGATGGATGCTAAAACTCCATGCTGTAATTAGAAAATAATTAAGAAATGCTAAAAATGGAGTACAATGACCCCATTTTTGAATAGTTGAATATTTTAGTTATTCCCACCAAATGCTTTACGAAGCTGCTTTTCGTGGGCCAATTCTTTTTCAAGTTCATCCATTCTCTTGAGTACATCGGCAATAGCATCTATTTCGTCTTGTGGTCTTGTATTTCATTTTTCTTCTTTATGAATAGTTTTACGATTTTCTACATTCTTTGGAAATATAACATTAATAATCCTTCTCATAAATGGTTGCACAAAGAACATCTGAGAGAAAAATGCAAATGGTAAATTATAACACACTAATTTAAACCACATTGCTAACAAATTCAAAATACTAAATCAATCTGCATATGGATAATAAAAAATTGAAGCTAATAAGCTCATCGATGGACACATCAGACAAACTGTTGAGCATATTATTGCAGATTCAAATAACATCGGATGATTTTTGCTTGGATCAAATACTCCCCTTGCAAGTCTAAATGCGACTGGTCAATAAAGAATTGCCAATGTCAAAGCACATACGGCTTCAATTAGGAATATTACTCGAATAGGTAATATAGTTCAAAACATATATAATCCTCACTGAGCATATATCTCAGTCCATGTTTGTCATTCTACGACATATACGCTATAGAATATAAAAGCAGAAACTGTAATTAAAACCGTAATTAAAGAATAAACAAATCTCTGTAATGTGTTTCTAGACATAATATTTTTTATAAAATAAAAAAGCAAAAGTCTGTTTGGACTTACGCTTTCGCTACACAACATAACTTTTTTCGACTGGTTTTGAGATTACAAATTTCGAATTAAAAATCAATTTGAAATTTTTTTAAAATTTGATCTTTGAAAAAAATTTACTAGTTTATATCTATCATATTACATATATGGATAATAAAGAAATTTTTAAAGAGGAATATGGCAAAAATGAATATAATCTTTTATTTTGTAAATTTTTTTGGCACTTTTTTTGTGCATCCATCTACCATTTCAGACCTTTTTGTTTTGATAGAAAGTTTGACCCCAGAGACATTGACACTCAACAAAATGACTATTTTTTTATTCAGTCCGCTTTTTTCTGATTATCCGTGGTTTATTTATAATAATACTTGATTTTAAAATTTTCTGGACATTTTTTGTCACAAAATGATTTTTGATTCGTATAATATAATAGAGATATGTTTATTTCAAAAATATTTTACTTGATGAGTATGGTACATTGCTATAGAACATCTAAAATTGTGATTCCTTGCCAATTATCATGGAATGGTATTTTCCATAGCAAAAATATTTTTGAAAGTTAAGATAGTAAAAAATTAAGATAAAAAATAATATTAAGCTATGGAAAACCAATCAGAACTTCCATAGCTTTTTATTTTTAATTCATTATTTATTCAGCTGTCTTTATCAGTAAAAAATATCAAAATGTTAGAGGTTAAAAATGTAAAGAAAGACTTCAAAAGGAGAATCAAAAGTTGAAAATGGATGAAAAACCTTTTTGCTCCAAAGTATGAGAAATTTCATGCATTGAAATGAATTTCATTCAAAATTGAGCAATGAGAAAAAGTAGCATTTATCTGACCAAATGGAGCCGGAAAATCTACTACAATTAAGGCAATTTTGTGAATATTGCACTATGACAGTGGAACGATTAAGATTTTTGGTAAAGATCCAATGTCTCAAAGAGAAGAAATTGCAAAACAAACAGCATCAGTCTTTGGTCAAAGGAGCCAACTACTCTACCACTTACCTTTGATTGATAGTTTCAATTTTTTTAGGATTATGTACGATATCCCAAAAGACAAATTTGAAGAGAGATTGAATCATTTTTCAGAGAAATTTGGATTGAAAGAATTTTTGGATCAACCAGTTAGGAAATTAAGTCTTGGACAAAGGATGAAATGAGAAATCGTAGCATCACTACTCCATGAGCCAAAAGCAATATTTTTGGATGAGCCTACAGTATGATTGGATATCATCGCAAAGAAAGTCTTGTATGAAATATTGAATGAAATAAACAAAAAAGAGAATGTAACAATTTTTTTGACTTCACACGATTTGAATGATATCGAAAATCTATGTGATAGAGCGATTATAATCAATAGATGAGATATTTTGTATGATGGACAACTTGATGACCTCATGACTACACATGCGAACAAAAAGTTTATAAAATATAAAGCAAAAGATACTTTGCAACGAGAAGAAATAGTAATAGAAAATAATTCGAAAATAGTACAAAAGACTTTGAAGTATTTATTTGAAAACAAAGATGTAGAAGATGTCAAAGTAGAAAATGTACCATTGGAAGATGTAATTGAAGAATTTTATAAGTAGAAAAATTGCTCCCCCTCAGGGAGTTCCATCTCGATCTATCGGGAGAGTGAGGGGGTACCCCTCCGCCCTTCGGGCCATCCTCCCCAAGGGGAGGAACTTTATGTCTAACATACAACTATGAAAAAGTACTTACAGTTTTTAAAATATGCTTTTAAGGAGCAACGGCAATATAGGACAAACTTTTTTGCTAGTATTGGGACCATGATTTTCAATGATGCATGTTTTATGATAATATTCTTAATATTTTTGTGATACTTTACTGGAACAGGATTAACAATGTGAAACTTTTTGGTTCTAATGGGAGTATCATGTATGGCTTATGGTTTTACGCACTGATTATTATACAATATTTCATCATTATGCGATATTATAGAAAGATGAAAGTTAGATTACTACCTAAGTTTTCCTGTCAAGCCATTATGATTTTTAGCGTTTACAAAAGTTTGAGTAACTGACATATGAGATATCATATTTGGATTAATCTGTTTATGAATCTATGCTTTTGTTTATGCTGATAGCCCAGCATGAATTGTATTATTGAAGTGACTTGCAATATTTATTATTGCTACAATAGCAATAATCGGGATATATATTGCACTTTGAAGCATCTCATTTTGGCTACAAAAATGATCAAAAGTAGCCGATTTGTTTAATAGTATGTTCTTATCGTTTTCTCAGTACCCACCTGAAATTTATAAAGAAAACAAAATTATCTATTTATTAATGTGCATTTTGTTGTTTCCATGAGTATTACTTCCATACGAAATGTTAATTTGAACTACCACTATTTGACAACGAATACTCTTGATTTGACTCTCTATAATAATATTTGCGGCAGGAATACGAGTATTTAGAAGATGACTAAAAAGATATTCTAGTGGAAATCTAGTCCACCAGATGTAGAAATCATCCCCCTGCTCCTTCTTTGAAAAAGAAGGGGTGCCATAAAGAAGGGTTCCCCTCTTTATCAAAGAGGGGTTAGGGGTGATTTATTTAGAAACTAACTTATCAAAATGCTGAAATACATAAAAATATGATTCTACTTTCTAAAAGAAGTATTTTACTACATATACATGTTGCTAATCAGCAATATACATTTGTTAATTTTTGTGTTTATCATACCTATGCTTGTGGCATTTGGAGCAAAAGCAAAATGAATCGATACAATATCATGAATTGATATATGAATGTATGCTTGGTATATTTTCATTGCAGAATTAATCATGACGAATTGGAGAGATAGAGATATGATAGAAGAAATCAAATGATGATCTATCGTTACATATTTGAACAAGCCAATTTCATTCATCTGATACTACTTTTCTCAATGATTTTTCAAAAATTTATTGAATATATTGGCTGTATGAATTGGTTCGTGACTTGTAATATTTTTAGTCCTATGAAAGTTCCCACGATTTTGAATTTGAAATTTTGGTTTATTTTTATTGACTATGGTTATATGAATTTGCGTGTTGTCATTAGTTAGCTTAATAATTGCCTTACTCGCTTTTGTGTTGGAAGATAGTTCATTTATCAGACTTTTGATTAATAAATTATACTTCATTTTTGGTTGAGTATTTTTACCAGTCGATATTTATCCTACACGGATGCAAAGCGTATCAAAATTCATGCCATTTCAATACTATGTGTACTGACCTGCAAAATTCTTTGCTACTTGAGATGTCAACTTTTTGTTATCATACTTACCATACCAAGTTATGTGGCTTATAATATTGATAGCGATTGTAAAGTTGATTTATAGAAAAATGCTCAGAAACGTAGAAATTAATGGTGGATAACATATTCGTTTGATTTTCCAAGTTAATTAACTATATAGTTTGAGATTTACTTAAAACCATTAAAAAATGGCTATAAAGGAAAAAGATCTTAGCAACAGTAAAAATCCAAGATTTACCAAATGAGAGGAAATAGCAAATGCTATATCACATTGAGTTGGCTTGGCTTTTGGAATTGTGGCTACAGTTTTGATGATTGTGAAATCTTGTCATATATGAAATGCTTATCATATTATTTGAGCCAGTATTTTCGGTTTATGATTGATATTGCTTTACTGCTCTTCTATGCTAAATCATGCATTGCCAAGCGGTTCAAAAGCAAAAAACTTTTTCCATAATTTTGATCAAATAGCGATTTACTTTTTGATTGCATGAACATATACCCCAATTGCATTAGTGTGAATTCGTGATATTTGATGATGGGTATTGTTTGGACTTCAATGGTGATTTGCACTAATATGAATAATTCTGAAATTCTTTATGCCAAATAAGTTTGAAAAAGGAGTAAATACATTCATTGTAATAAGTTATGCTTTCATGGGATGGATGTTGTTGTACTTTATATATCCATTGTACCAGCAAATTTCTCCAATGTGAATGTGATGGATTTTCATATGATGAGGGCTATACACATTGGGAATTATCGCGTTTAAGCTAGAGAAAGTGAAATATATGCACCTAATTTGGCATTTGGCTGTACTTGCTGGTTCCGTCTGTCATTGGATTGCTATAATGCGGTATATATTACCAATAGGTGGAAAATGTTAAAAAAAACATATAAATAAAATCGTCCCATCGGGACTTCTTTAATCATCAATTAGTCGCGAAGCGACGATTCTTTATCATATCTATTCTATATAATAGATAGAATCGTCCCTTTGGGACTTTTTCACTTTTCTATCTTGTACACCCACGACTAAAGTCGTGGGCTAATGCTTTCTATACCCACAAAGTCGCAAAGCGATGATTTCCTTGTTTAACCCATGGTTTTTGCTATTAGCACTCAGTCGCAAAGCGACGACTCCTTTAATATATCGTTATCTAACCAACGACTTTAGTCGTTGGTATATAGAGACAAATAATCACATAGTCGCGAAGCGACGACTCTTTATTATATTTATATCTGCATAATAGAGTCGTCCCTTCGGGACTTCTTTTATTTCTCCACTATATCATCTCTTTGGGACTGATTTTGAAATTATCGATAACACACTACATTATTAATGTTCTCATAGTTCTGATTCAGCAAATTTATTATCGAAAATAGATACAGATTTTGCTATAAGCGGTTTAATGAGCAATCAAGCAATAGCAAAAATTCCGAAAAATCACAATAAAATGACTAAATTTGTATAAAATACCTGAGGGACTACTCATCATACAGATTCCCTCATTGCTCTAATTGCATATGTAAATGGAAGATAAGGGTTTATAGCTTGAAAGAATGAATCAGACATTTCTACTGGAAAAGTTCATCCAGATCATGAAAGTTGAAGCACTAAAAATATAATCATAAAAGCTTTTCCTGAATTTCACAAGGTACTCACACATGAATAAGCAATCATAGAAAACACAATGGAACAAACGAGTGTAGTAAGGATAAAAGCTCATAAATTTTCTACATATACTCAAAGCAAAATGACCTCTCAAAGAGAAACTATCAATCATTGAGCAATTGAAATGGTCAGAAAAAACAATCGTTTACCCAAAAATTTTTCATAATCTTTGCATTTTTGTAATTCTGGATCTTTTACTCTCGTAGTAAACATTGCTATCATCAAAAGACTTCATACCCGTATAGCTAATACTGTAAAAAACGGCGACATAGCTGATCAATAATTTGGAATAGAAAAAAGCTTGTGTTCCACAAGCTCTATAGGTGAACTAAAAAAATCTGCAAAACGGCCTGGATCAAGCAATGCCACAGACAAAAATTCATTTATCAATCAATCTTTTTTTATAGATTGTAGTTCATTGTCCAATTTTGAGATATTTCATTGGATTTTTGGGACATCTTTTTGGAAATCCTGAAGTTTATCTATTGTTTTGTCCAAAATTTCCACTCAAGAATTTATTTCGTTTTGGACTTCTGGTAATTTTCATTCTAAATTATACAGTTTATCTCTTCAAACATCAGCCATATCATATAATCATGATAAGACATTTTTGAGTTGTGGTATGATATTTCAATCCAACTCGTCTGAAATATCTCCAAAATCATTTTCAATATCAGCGATTGTAGATTTTAATTTTACTCTATCATCTTTTACAGCATTTGTTTTGTCGTTTATTCAATTTTCTATTTT
This sequence comes from uncultured bacterium, assembly GCA_937906635.1. Classification (GTDB taxonomy): domain Bacteria; phylum Patescibacteriota; class Gracilibacteria; order Absconditabacterales; family Absconditicoccaceae; genus JALOAF01. The sequence goes on from CALCYP010000114.1 coordinate 15,349, forward strand.
GTCTGACAAATCATTTACCGTATCAAACTTATCATCTATATTTTCCAATTTCTCAATTATTTTGTCCAATGGGGATAATAGTATTTGAGCTCAAGGCATCACATCAATTACAGATTGTAATGATAATTTTACATTTTCAAGCACTGATAATAAAGCCTCTACTTTTCATTGGGCCAATACTACATCTTGTGAAATATCATCGACTCAACTTAGCACTACATCTTTTCAAGCATCCATTTTTGAAATAACTGAAGATGTCTTTTTGTCGATATTTTTCACTATACTTTTTATGTCTGACACATCGTCTTTTATAATTCCTGGTGCCGTATCCAAAAATGATAATGTGTCTTTTGACAATCACTGTACATCTTGCAACAAAATCTGTCAATCATCAATATTATTGTAAATTTCTGGCATTTTACCATCAATTTCTTGTAATTTATTTTTTGCTCTATTTGCTATATCTATTGATGAAGCCACTATCTCATCTAAATTTGCTGTTTCTCTCCTAACTTTGTGTATCATATCGATAAAATCATTTATATTTTTTTGATCATTTTGCACAAATAATCATAATTCATTTATCTTTGACATAACTACCTCATCAACCGTACGGATAAATTGTTTCTCAATATTTTCTTTGATTGTTGAGGTTCATTTGTCAGTGATTTTTGGTACAATAGCGTTTATTTTTTCATTTACAGTATAGTGTAATTCTGGATTTTGTGGCTCTTCGTCCAAAAAAGTGATAAATTTTTGAGAAAATCATGACTCTATCACAATATTTGCATAATATTGTCATAATCTCGTTCATTCTTGAGCAATATCTTCATCTACAAAAACTCGTCATATTGCATCATTTTCTTTTAATTCATCAATTATTTCATTTCATATATTTAGATATTCTCCGTTGAATACTGTTCATTCATCATTATTTGCTACTGCCACTTTTAATCATTTTGTATTTCAATATGGATCTCGTGAAGATTTTAGGTAAAATCGTGCATACAAAGATGGCAATATACATATTGCAATGATTATCACTACTGCTACTCGATTGGTAAATACTTTTTTTAAATCTGCAAAATAAATTTTAAATATATTTTTCATATGTACTTTGTAATTAATAAATTAATGGCGAACAAAAGACAATATCCTATTTTTTATCTCTTGTATGATAGTTTTGTGTTTTTCATTTATTGATAACAAATGTAAATCTCGGAGATTTTGTAATTTCAACAATTTTTCTGGTGAAACTTGTAGAGCTACTGCTATGCGAATTGCTGTCTTTGGTGTAAGGTTTCTCCTTCAATTTAATAGATCATTTACCTCAGAAATTGGCAATCAAATCAATTTAGCAAATTCTGTCTGAGATCGTCATTTGCTTTCGATTTTTTCTTTGATATATTTTCATGGATGGAAAATCTTTTTTAATTCGTTCATGTGAAATATATTGATATAAAAAAACTATCATTTCTGATAGTTTAATCATTTTAAAATTTTATTCAAGATTTTACACAAATTTTGTGTAAAAGTTATCTATTTCATTTTGCACAATTATGGCTTTTACAAAGCATTTGACAATTTTTTATATCAGTAGCTCCACCTCTACTCCAAGCTGAAACATGGTCAGCATCCATTTCTCAAATTGACCAGATTTTTTTGTTATTACTTTCGTGTCAAATTGCACATAAAGGACAATTTGAAACTCATTTTTCGTTTGCTTCTTTGGTTTGCTGAGCATAAACTGATTTTTTGGTTGCTTCATCAAATACACGGACATCCAATAATTTACTATCTACACAGTCTCCCAAAATATACTCAAAAACTCATTTACGGCTTTTTACATAAGGGTCTGCATACAATTCATGAACTTTCTCAGAAACTTTCTTTGGATCATATGATTTTTTGTGATAAATCTCATAAAGTCTTCATCGTTCAAGTCATTTCATCTCACTTTCAACATCGCTAAATACTCCTGAAATTCGGTCAATCACAATGGTAAAATAAGTTTTCAATTCTGAAATATTATCATCATAACGGTGTTTACTCATATAATTTCAGATTTCTCATTTACTTACTCGGTCTAATGCCGTATGCAAAAAATCTTGTCTATTTACGGCTCATGAAATATAAGCTCACCATTTCATCACATTTGCATTTTGACTATTACTAAATTCCTCCTTAGCTTTCGTTACAAAAGGTCATGAATAAACAGCATTAAAAAGTTCCTGCTCATTTAGTGGAACTCATGCAATATTTATAGTCTTAAATCGTTCTTTTATCTCGCTTTCTTCTCATTCACATTCATAAATCAAAAGTGGAGTTTCATCAAATCTTTTTTGTAGTTCTTCCGGTAAACTATCAAAATAATAGACTTCTCAATCTTTAGATGTTATGGCGAATTTTTTTGTGCGATAACGACCAATACTCGTAATCCTCTGCTGACCATCCAAAACTTCAAATTTATCTTCTCAGACTTTATTGAAATATATCAGTCATAATGGATAACCTTTCAAAATTGATTCAATCACAGCGACATCCTTTTTTCAGTCTGCATAAATATAATTTCTCTGATATTCTGGCTGAATTGTGAGTTTTCAAGCCAAACCAAAAAGTCATTTTCATTCCAGTTCATTATACACAAATCATTCACAAATGTCTTTTACTGTAATGTTGGTACGAAGTTTAGTTTCCATGATTATTTTTAGAGATAAAAGATTATTATTGGTAATTAAATCCTCCGTCACTTCGTGACACCTCCTTTAAAAAGGAGGAAAATTTAATATGTATTTATCCCCTTTTTAAAGTCCAATTATGAGAAAAATCAAGAGGAATAAATAAAATCTTAGATAGAATTTAAATAATAATTTGGATTATATAGTTCATTTTTCTGGATTAATGACCGCATAGTATATATCATTTTCCTTGCTATTGTTAGTACACATATAAAATGATGCTTTCATTTTTGTTTTTCCCTCTCATATATTCATTTATAGTATTCACTATGATGTATTGAGCAAAATGCTGCTTGGTACAATTTCTTTCTTATGAAACTATTTCATCTTTTTGACATTTTATAATTTCATGCACTCTTTCAACTTTGTCTTAATCTTGGATCTAATCATACATATGTCATCCCTTCGGGATTCTTTCCAATCCAAAATTCCTCACTGAGAGTTTCACCCTCAGCTATTTGATATTTCATCCCTCCGGGACTCATCCTTTGACTCCGGAGTTGGGTTTCCGCTCCGCTGAAGCCCCGAGGTCTTGTAGTAAAAACATAAAAAAAACCTCAAGATTTCTCTCAAGGTTTTCATAAAATTATTTATTATTCTATTTTTTCTTTTTTAATTTTGCTTCTATTTTTGCCACTTCCAATGTCGTCTTGATTACTGTATCTGGATTCAAACTCATTGATTGAATTCCGCATTCTACAAGGAATTTTGCAAACTCTGGGAAATCTGATGGAGCTTGACCACAAATTCAGACATATTTTTTCTTTTTATTTGCTACTTTAATCACTCTTTCCACCAATTTTTTCACTGCTAAATCTTTTTCATCATAAACATCAGCTACCAATTCCGAATCTCTATCTACTCACAATGTAAGTTGAGTTAAATCATTTGATCAAATACTAAATCAATCAAAAATATCCAAGAACTCCTCTGCTAAAATTACATTTGATGGAATTTCACACATTCACATCACTTTCAATCAATTTTTGTGCTGTTTTAATCCAAATTCTCACATAGTCTTAATTACTTTTTTAGCTTCTTCTAAGGTTCTTGGAAATGGAATCATTATATCCAAATTATCCAATCACATCTCTTCTCTAACTTTTAATACAGCTTTACATTCCAATCCAAATGCTTCTTTATATTTTTCAGAATAATATCTAGATGCTCATCTTCGTCAAATCATTGGATTATCTTCTTTTGGTTCAAACTGTGCTCATCATATCAAATTAGCATATTCATTTGATTTGAAATCAGATAATCTAAGTATAACTCTTTTTGGATAAAAAGCAGCTGCAATTGTAGATACTCATTCTGCTAATTTATCAATAAAATAATCAGCTTTATTTTTGTATCAAACCGTCAAATCTACAATTTGTTTTCTCACACTTTCATCTTTTACTTGATCAAAATGTAATAATGCCAGTGGATGTACTTTAATGTAAGAATTGATAATAAACTCCTCTCTTGCCAATCCAACACCATCATTTGGAATAAAGCTCTCTTCAAATGCTTGGTCTGGAGATCATACATTCATAGTAATATGAGTTTTAGTTTTTGGCATTTTATCAATATTGATTTCGTTTACTTTAAATGGCAATTTACCTTTATAGACAATTCCATCACTTCCACTACTACAATCTACTGTAATATCCTGTCATTGTGCAATTTTTTCTGTTCCATCATTAGTTCACACGACACAAGGAATTCATAATTCACGAGAAATGATGGCTGCATGACAAGTCCTTCCTCCTCTATTTGTTACAATTGCAGAAGCAATTTTCATAATCGGCTCCCAATCAGGATCTGTCATATCAGTGACCAAAATTTCTCATTTTTTAAATTTACCAATATTTGAGACATCCTTAATTATGTTTGCTTTTCATGATCAAATTTTTTCTCAAACAGACTTTCATTGAATCAAAATTTCTCATTTTTTCTCTAATTCATATGATTTCAAAATATTCATATTTGAATTTGAATGTACTGTCTCTGGTCTTGCTTGTACGATAAATAGTTCTCATGTCTTACCATCTTTAGCCCATTCTGTATCCATAGGACAGAATTTTCATTTTTTCTTTGAATAATGATCTTCGATAATCAAAACTTGTCTCGCCAAATTTTCTACTTCATCATCAGTCAAAACTAATTTTTTTCTATCTTCCATTGGTACTTGTACATTTTTTGTCGGACTTTTCATATCTGATGAATAAACCATTTTGATTGCTTTTTCTCATACTTTCCTTGAAAGGACTGCCTTTTTACCTTTTCTCAATGATGGTTTAAAAATATACCATTCATCTGGATTCACTGCTCATTGTACCACATTTTCTCCTAATCCATATGCTCAAGTAAGCAACACTGCATCTTTAAATCCAGACTCTGTATCAATAGAAAACATCACTCCGCTACAAGCCAAGTCAGATCTTACCATTTTTTGAACTGAAATGGACAATGCAATTGAAAAATGATCAAATTTTTTGTCTTGCCTATATGAAATTGCCCTATTTGTAAACAACGAGGCAAAGCATCTTTTACAAGCATCTATCACATCTTCATAACCAAATATATTTAGATATGTATCTTGCTGCCCAGCAAAAGAAGCGTCTGGCAAATCCTCTGCTGTCGCAGAACTTCTCACAGCTACATCCACATTTTTTCCATAAATCTTTTCCATTTTTTTATACGATTCAATAATTTCATTTCTCAATTCTATAGGGAATTCCAATGATTTAATCAAAGATCTAACTTTACTTCATCTTTCAGCCAAATTATCCATATCAGAAGTATCCAAATCCGATAATATTTCCTTTATTTTCTTGTCTGCTCATGTTTCTTTTAGTAAATAACGATAAGCATATGCCGTAACCGCAAATCCATTGGGAATATTAACTCATTTTGGGACTAAATTTCTGTACATCTCTCCTAAAGATGCATTTTTTCATCAAACCAAAGGAACATCCTCAATTCAAATTTCATCAAACCACAAAACGAATTTCTTTGATTTGTCAATTTTTTTACAATTTGTTTTTACATAACATTTTTTTTCTTTTTTTAACATTTTTATTATTTTAATAATTAAAAGGGGATAATTTGCTAATAGCTGGTAGCCAATGGCTAATAGCTCAAGAGTTTTTATTATGGCTATTAGCAATTAGCTATCCGCTATCAGCTAAAATTTCGCTTTACGAAATTTTATATATACTTTTCCGCTTCACTAATAATCTTATTCATCACTTCAATGCATGAGATAGGATATTTTCACATCGAAGTCTCTCAAGATAACATAAGATAATCCGCTCATTGAGACACTGCATAGAATATATCAGATACCTCTGCTCTAGTCGGGAAATGATTTGTTATCATACTTTCAAGCATTTGTGTGGCTACAATTACTTTTTTTCATTTCCTTTTTGCTTTTCATATCATATTTATCTGATGAGATGGAATGGTCTCTACAGGGACTTCCGCACCTAAATCTCATCTGGCAACCATAATTGCATCAGCATTTCTGATAATACCTGAGACGTTATCTATTCACTCTTGATTTTCTATTTTTGCAATTACTTTTAAGTGTGCTCATCAATTTTTATACAAAAATTCTTTCAATTCTTGTACATCTTCCTGTTTCCTAGTAAAGCTCAATGCCACATAAGACATATTATGATCAATTGCAAACAAAATATCTTCTTTATCTTTTTCTGTAAGTCATGGCAATTTGATAGGAATTCATGGGAGATTTACATGTCTTTTTGATGTAATTTCTGCCTCATTTTCAGCGATTCAAATAATATAATCTTTTCATTTTTTTGTCACTCTAATATCCAAAAGTCATGATTCAATCCTAATTAAGCTTCAAATTTCCACATCCTTGATAATATGCGGATAATCTATGTACATAGTATCTTCATCTTTAACTAAATTTTGATCCACAACTATTTTTATCTCTTGTCATTTTTCATAATAAACTGGTTCGTTTAATTCTCATGTCCTAATTCAGGGTCATTTTGTATCCAATAAAAAAGCAAATCTATTTCCTACAGCGCGTTCCACTTCTCTCGCAGTAGACAAAACTGTAGTCATCCATTCATGACTTGCATGTGAACAATTAAATCTCAATATTCTGACACCATTTTTGTACAGAGACATCAATCTCTCTTTTGATTGTGTCGCTGGTCATATTGTCGCTATAATCCCTGGCATTACTCATAATTAAAATATAAATATAATTTAACAACAACTTCTCTACCATTAGCCATTAGCTATCAGCTATCAGCTAATATGTATAAAACGATTTTTCTTTCATAATTCTTTTTGCTTCATCAAGTTTATCAGTGTCCATCGCATAAAATATACAAAGAACATCTCATTTTTTAAATTTATCTCAAACTTTTTTATTTAAATAAATTCATGCTTCATTTATCAAAGGAGATCCCAATGTCCTACAAAGAGAATTTAAATCATGCATATTGATATTTTTTACTTTACCATCTTTTTCTGCTTTTATTTCATATGAATATTTTCAAAGGACTAAATCTTCAGAATTAATATTTGGATTTTTTCCGTTTTGAGCTTTAATAATCTTTTGCATATATTTTCGAGCTTCTCAAGAAACGAGCTGTCAATATGCTAATTTCTTTGCTTCTTCTCATTTAGCCATTCAAACATTTTCAATTATCTTTGAAGCAAGCAAAATTACTTTATTTTCCAAATCCATAGGTCTCAATGGGTGTTGTTGTAATACTCTAAGCACTTCTCTTACTTGTAATACTGCTCAAACTCCAGCTCAAATAGGTTGTTTTGCTTCTGTGATTACTACACACATTTTCATTCAAAGTCATTTTCAAACTTCTTCAAACATTTTTTTCCATTCCAATGCTTCTTTCATTGTTTTTACTTTTGCTGTCGGTCACATTGGAATATCAATCAATGAATGAGTGATTCACATAGCATATTTTTTAGCCATGATAGAACTGACTACTTTTGCCCTATCTTGAATTCCAAGTGGAGCTTCTACTTGGATTAATTTATCATCTGCCGGTGCAATATCCAAACTTCATCACCAAACTAAACAACAATTTATATCTTTAAGTAATTTTTCAATTCATTTCTTATCAAAAGATATATCCATCAAAACATTTACACATTCTCATGTGGCTGCTGGCGATGTAATAGCTTTTGAAAAATTTTTTGGAAACCTAATTCCAAGTGATGCAATAAGTGGTACAGTAATCATTGTCGTTTCATTTCCAGAAACTCAACCGATACAATGTTTATCTGCCACTATCGCTCATTTTGGATGTCTCAACATAGAACCACATTCAGCCATAGCTTTGGCTGTCAATGATATTTCTTTATTACTTGTCGGATAAAAAAAGCTACTGGCAACATAATAAGTCATCAGAGAATCTACTAACCTATTTTCTGAAATATCTTTTATGATTGCTTTAATTTCAGTTTCTGTGATTTTTTTTCATTGCATTTTCTTTTTTATCGCTTCTACAGCAGTATTAGATCTCCTTGTATATTTTATTTTTACAATTTGATCATTCTCTAATGGAAAATTATCGACCACATCTTTAAAAACTCAAACATATCAAGGTCTAACTAATTTTTTGGTAGTATCTAAGTTTACCACTATAGTATTTTTACCACAAGAAAGTTCTACTTTGTCATAAGGACTTAATCAGTATTCTACAGCATCAATTTCGTTTAATACCACAATCTGTGATTCTCAATCTTGAATATGTATTTTTTTTACTTTTACATCTAAAGAATTTTTTTGTTTTGTCATTTTTATTGTTTTAATAATTAAAATTTATGCTGCATTTTTATAAGAGTTTACTAATGCTTTTCACAATTCATCTTTTATATTTATCCTATTAATATGTGTCTTATTATCCAAATTATCAAAAAGTTCCTTATCTCTCCCTGTGTTTCACTTCATAGGTTCAAAGACACTTCATTCTTCATCCTGCAAAAACTCAGGGAAATTTGCATGTATATATTCATTCGCCTCCACCTTTTGATCATCATTTAATTCATCTAAATAGTCCTTCAATCATAAATAATCTCCAGATTTCACTATTGTATCTATTTTAGTAAAATCAAAATTTTCAATATTAACTGGTTCCATTTGGGATTCTTCACTATTAACAAAATCATCATATAAATCATCTCCAAATCATTCAAAATCATAACCTGAATTAACTACATCAATTTTTGATTCATTCATTTCATTATTTTTCATAATTACTATATATAAGTTATAAAAATTTTAGTCATCGGTCTACTGTCTTCAGCCTACAGCGATCAAGAACTTGTGACTGTAGACTGCCGACCAGGGACTAATCTATTTCTTTTCAAAATATTCAATTGCTCTAGCAAGTTCTTTGTGATCTTTGGCATATTCATGGATATCAATTCACTTTTGATATGCTTCGCACGACTGAACTAATGCTGTTGCTCCTGCTCTTGTTCCATCTGGATGTGCATGACAACCAGCTCACATGGTAGTAATAAAATCAGAATTTCACATCAAATCCATAAATGGTTTCAAAAGTACTGGGTTTAATCCTCACGAAACGATTGGACAACATTTTTTCATTCATCTCCAACTATCATCAATTAATATTTCCATATTTTTCTTGTCAATAGCATTTACTTCAAGCAAATCTTCATCCTGTGGAGGAATTTTTGTCCAAGACTGCTCAAAAGTATGTCACATCTCTGTGAAATATCTAATTTCTTTTGCAGCTGTCACATCTTCACCAGGAGTTCATGCCATTTTTCCTACTCAAGCAGTTCAAGTATGTATTCCACTTGCACCTGCTAATCTTGCAAATTTAGAAAGGACTAACACTGAATATCCAATTGGATTTTCTGGTCTAGTATATGCTCCATGTCCTGCTCTATGAAAATGAATAAATACATCTGGATAGTGCCTTCTAAGTGTCTGGACAGCCATCCATCATGCTGTGGTTCAATCAATCAAGAAAGCATAACTTCCTGGCTCAAATCAGGCATTTCTAATTATTTCACATCTTTGAATCATTGTATCAAAATCTGCAGCAGACACATTGAATGAATGTACTTTTTTGTGTCATGTCTCTTTTACAGCTTTGTCCATAGCTTCTTTTACATGAGCTACCATCTTTTCATAAGGACAAAAATCTTGATCAGCTTGTGGCTCATCATTTTTTACAAAATCTCATCATCAAACTCGGAAATCATAGCAAACCTCAGCATATTCTGCAGAGCTAAGTCACATCTTTGGTTTGATAATTGTACCAAGAATTGGTCTATTGTATACTCATAAATATTTCCTCATATCATCCAATGTATAGCTTGGTCCATCATATTGCTCCAACATTACTGGTGGAAACCACACATCAATCAATTTCAATGCTGAAATATCTCACATTCACAAAATATTTCATGCGATATAGGTAAAAATATTTTGCACATTTCCATTTCTATCAAACAATCTCCATGGAAAAGCAATTTTTACAATATTATCTTCCAAATTTACATCATAAACAAGAGCATTCAATAGCCTTGCATAAGGTGTCTCTGTCTTTACTGGGAAATTTGTACCAGTACTAGACTCGCTTGCCACTTCACAAGCTGCTTGTAAAATATTCCTCTTTGCAGATGGAACCAAATGGTAAGAAGCCAACATATAATCACCATTTGTAATTTTATCACCGAGATTTAGGTCAATATAAGCTCTCTGGTGAGGAGTTAAAGTTTGCATAAGTTCTTCAATTGTCATGTTTGTTATATAATAATAAATAAAGATTAGCTGGTTGCTAATAGCTAATGGCTGATGGCTAATAGCAGAGGATTTTTTTATAGCTGCTATTAGCTATAGGCTTTAAGCTACCCGCTAAATCAATTATACTCCAAATTACCATTTTTAGCAAAAAAAAATGAATTATAATCTCTATTTGAATTGCTATAATTCATTTTTGTGATATAATATATATTCTGACCATTTCTCAATTAAATAATCATCATCGTTTAAAAAGGATACCATTTTATAAATTATTCCAGCATCCAAGGATAATGTTTTTTTACTTCTCTCATCAAATTTTCTGATCTAATTACACCAAATTCGGTGACTATTCATGTAATACATTTGTGAGGGATCCTATCAAATGCAAAATTTACTATATCAAGTCAAGTTGGTGCCTCTGGCCACAATTCTTTTCCACTTCTTGTTTCTATTCATACTTTATCCATAGTATCAACTTTCAATAAACTTCAAACCACATACAAAGGGACTCAAGAGTTCCATGCTGATAATCAAATTGAAAAACTTCAGATTTTATTTATCACCGTTCAATCGGGTTTTATACAATCTGATCATAAAAATATTTCTTTGATATCAACTGTATTTCACATAGTATTATCCACAAAGAATCAAGCAGAATTATCTACAATCATTGTATCTGGTACTCATGCGGCCAACAAATCCATAGATGTTTTTCTTCACTGATACAATGGCCTCGTCTCTGTATTATATACATGAATTTTTTTTCAATCATTCCATGCTTTTACTAAAATATCTACTACTGATTTTGAATGACAATGAGTAAACACTATATCTCATCCATGAATCAATTCTGCTCAGATTTGTGGTCTTATTCACTCCTCTCTTACAATCCATGATAAATATTCTCAAAAAGCATCAGCAATTTTATTTGCATCTGCTCATTCTTTCAATTTTGATTTTGCATATTTCATTGCATTACGAAGTAATGGTTCAGTTTCTCTAGCATCTATAAGCATCTGTGAACCCTCATTGAAAAATTTTGATAATTCATCATGATTTTCAAACTTTCAATTACGAAGTTCCTGTTCCATTATTTTACAAGCCTCCCTTGCAATATTAGTTGCTCATTGAATTGTGATAGTCTTAATATCATCCGCTACCCTCTTAATATTAGATAAATTTTTCATAATTTTGTTTTTTTAATATAAATAATTATTGTAATATTTTTTTCTTTATAAATTTAATTTTCTTTATTTTATGCCAAATAACAGCTCAAATAATTCATATTCAAGTAATGATAAGCATCTCTAATAAATCAACTCATCTTAAAGCTACACAATCAAAAATATTTGCCAAGAATGGTATATAAACTACCAATAACGTCAATCATATAGATGCAAACACCGCTGCGAACAACCATTTATTTGACAAAAATTTTACTCAATAATCTGCTCTAACTATAAATACAGCCAACATCTCCAATATTACTAACAAAAGCAATACTCATGTCCTTGCTATACTCATATCTCATACATTTATCATGAAAAACGACAGACATCAAATAGTGACAAATATTGCAATCATCAAAATACTAATAATCATTTCTTTGTCCAATATTTTTGATCATTTCTTCCTTGGCTTACGTGTCATAATATCATCTGCCTTTGGATCTATTCACAATGCCAATGCTGGCAAAGAATCTGTAACCAAGTTTAACCAAAGAATTTGTATTGCCAAAAGAGGCGATGGCATACCGCATACACTAGCAATAAATATAATCAAGATCTCAGAGAAATTTGTAGAAAACATAAAATTTACAAATTTCTTAATATTATCATATATTCATCTTCATTCTTGAATTGCATTTACTATTGTAGAAAAATTATCATCAAGCAAAATTAAATCACTCGCCTCTTTACTTACATCCGTACCAGTGATTCACATGGCGACTCAAATATCTGCATGTTTCAAAGCTGGAGCATCATTTACTCAATCTCATGTCATAGCTACTACATTTCATTTTGCTTTCAATAGTTTTACCAATCTTTGTTTATGATTTGGACTAACTCTCGCAAAAATTGATACATCATTTAAAAGCTTTTTCACTTTTTCATCAGACATATTATCCAATTCTATTCATTCAATAGCCTTTCATGTCAATCATAATTCTGCTCAAATTGCACTAGCTGTCACCACATTGTCTCAAGTAATCATAATTACTCTAATTCATGCATCATGACATTTTGCAATAGAATCTTTTACTTCTGGTCTTGGTGGATCAATCATTGCTTGAAGTCCAACAAATACTAAATTATTTTCATCCATATCAATTTTTTCTGTTTTTTTGTATGCAAATCACAGAACTCTCAATGCAGATTTTGCAAACTTTTCATTTTGTTCCAAAATTTTCTTTTTGTAAGCAGGTGTTATTTTTACTTCTTTTTCGTTAATCAGAATATGAGAACATCTATCAATAAGCATCTCTGGTGCTCATTTTGTAAACATCAAAAACTCTTTTCATCTTTGGCGAATCGTTGTCATTAATTTCCTTTCAGAATCAAATGTAATTTCATCAACCAATTTATACTCCGACTCCTCTTTTTGTCTATCTAATCATCATTTCAATGCACTAACTAACAATGAAACTTCTGTAGGATCTCAAATGACATCTTTTCAACTTATTGCAGAATTATTACACAAAAGTCATATTTTCAAAAGTCTGGAAATCCCATGTTCATGTTTTATTTCTTCATAATTTATTTTGTGTGCTTCATGCCCAAAATAACCAACTCATGACATATCAAAGATTTCTCCATCAACATATAGTTTTTTTACTGTCATCTCATTTTTGGTCAATGTTCATGTCTTATCTGTACAAATAACATTTACAGCTCACAATGTCTCTACACTTCCGAGTTTCCTCATTAATGCATTTTTTTTCACTAATCTCTTTACTCCGATAGAAAGTGCTATAGTGACGACAGCAGGCAATCATTCAGGTATAGCTGCTACTGCCAAAGCTATTGCGACAAACAATCCTGATTTGAGCGACAATAACCACTCTTTCCAATTTCAAGTATCCAAAGCGCTTTTGAATAATTGCAATCATTCTCATGTAAATGCATCTACTAAAAATATTATCACACATATAATCAAAATTATAATTCATAATTTTTTACTCAATGCATCCAAATCCTTTTGCAAATGTGTCTGTTTTTCTGGAGCTTCTTGGAGCATTCATGCAATTTTTCCTATTTCAGAGTCCATTCACACATTTGTCACAATCGCAGACCCACGACCTTTCGTAATCTCAGTACCTGAAAATACCATATTGCACTGATCTCACAATGGTACAATTTCATGAATTGTATCAATATTTTTTACTACTGGCACAGATTCTCATGTCAACACAGCTTCTGCCACTTCTACATTCATCGCCTGCACCAAACGAGCATCTGCTCAAATTTTATCTCATGCTTCAAAAATAATCAAATCTCAAACGACCAACTCCGATGAATCAATCAATTGTTCTTTTCATCATCTGATTACTTTTGCTTTCAATGCTGACATTTTTTTCAATGATTCAATTGATTTTTCTGCATTATATTCTTGGACGAAACCAAGTATTGAATTCAAAATTACAATTACTGCGATTACAATTGCATCTACCCATTCTCACATCAAAATAGAAATCACAATTGCAAACAGCAAAATCAAAATCAAAAAACTTTTGAATTGTTCAAGAAATATTTTCCATGGATTGATTTTATTTTTTGATTTAATCTCATTTTCTCAATATTTTTCTTTACTCTCCTGTACTCATTTTTCAGTCAATCCAGACTTTAAATTTGTAGAATAAAGTTTTTCTAAATCTTTTACATTTTGTTGGTAATTTAACATTACAAATTTTTATGAAATAAAATTTTTTTGCCGATAGCTAATAGCTGGTAACCAATAGTCTTTAAATATATGTATGCTACTGGCTATAAGCAACCCGCTAACCTAATTATATTCAAAAATCAAAAAAAATGCAAATTTTAAAGGACTTTTTTTATTTTATCAAACATTTCTTGAAAAAAACATATATAATACCTTGATTTTCTCTTCCAAATTTTTACAATCAATAGTATTGATATGGGGATGAAATTTAGACTCGATAGAAGATTTCCATAATCAATAATTGCCACCATTCGATGAGCGTACCGAATCAAAAATAATCGTTCAGCATGTAAAAATGCAAACAGAAAAAATTTGTTAGCTAGAGCTAACGCTTTCGTTTTAAACTATGCTTAGTTTAGCGATCGTACCAACCTTTGTCACAGACTCCTACTAAGTACAAAGGCGAAATTTAGTAGGGCGTGCCTTAGCAAGTAGGGCAAAAAGTCCGATATAGCTTTGAGTATATCAAACTCTGTGCGTGTTTATCCGCCAAAAGATAAACTATAGTGGTAGACGTTACGGATTATGTCTTTTAGACGCCAGTGCAAATCTGGCCATCTCCAAAAAATAAGCAATTTAAAAAAAATCAGAACAAGCAACCGCAAATCCTGATTTTTATTTTATATTAAATAAGGCTTAATGGACATTTTAGGTTGCTAAAATTGAGTAAAAGTATAGATAAGAATT
>CALCYP010000115.1 GCA_937906635.1 uncultured bacterium
AAGCTTCCTCATAAGTGAAATTCTCAGCCTTTTTAATATCCAAATTTTCTAAAGCCAAAGTTCATTCATCATATTTTTGGAGCAATATCCAACTATGTGCATAACTTGTAATCAGAGAAAGCATTCATTTTATCTCTTTGTCATGCAACACATTATTTTCTATATTTCTTTTGATTAGTAAAACAGCTTTTTCAAACTCATCAAGCCCTGTCTCTCATAGTCTTTTTTGATTTATCGTGTATCATTTCAACAAGTGTTGTCTCAGCACATTTGTTGCCCAAATTCTAAAAGTTGTCGCATTTTTGCTGTTTACACGATATCATACAGATATAATCGCATCAAGATTATAAAAGTTCACAGATCTTTTTACCTGCCTATTACCTTCAATTTGAACTTGTGCAATTTTTGCACATGTTGAATTTTCAAGTAATTCTCACTCATCATAGATGTTTTTTAAATGTTTCACAATCACAGTCCTATCAATATCAAAAAGATTTGCAATTTGGTTTTGATTTAGCCAAACTGTGTCTCAATCGAACCTGACATCAATCTGTGATGTCCCATCAGGCTTTTTGTATAAAACAATTTCTCAAGTATTAGTCATTGTATTCGTATAAAAAATAAAATATTCAATTTCTATATAAAGATTTAAAATCTAATGTCAAATCATTTTTGGACGAAAAATAAAATGTGAATTTTTTGATAGCGACTATCATAATATTTGCTAATAATGTCAACATATAGATAAAGTTATTTGAAATATTGGGGGGGGGGATTAAAGAAAAATTTTTAAATTTTTGCAAAAATAGAGGAGTTGGAGTAAAATGATGAAAATGTATGATTTATAACTTAAGAAACAAAATGGAGCAAAAGAAACAACTTTTAATTGATATACTAAAACAGCTTGAGTGACACCGAGATTTGGCACCATGATTTTTGGTTGTAGTAGAAAAGACATGAAATAATGAAATTATAGATACTTTGTTAAATTTGATTCAAATGTGAATCAAATCAATAAAAGATAAAAGAATTAGATCTAAATTAGTGAATAGAGTAAAAGAATTGCAGAAAAAATGAGATTTAGATCAGGAAAATAGTAGCAAAGAAGCAGATAGCCTTCTTGATGATTTTATAAATAACATAGAAAATTAAAATGCCAGAAAATGAAAATCAATGATTGTTTGATCGTATGGATTCCAAAGTTAAAGACCGTTATATCGATGTTGATGAATTAAAAGATTTTGTTTTTTGAAACAATAAAAAATCAGACATAAAAGAACTATGAGATTTCCTTTCAACAATTGATCCAAATGATTACAAAAGATATTGGGATGAATATAATGTATTAGCAAGGCAAGTTGATAATGTCTTTAAAAATGAAATGCGAGAAACATTTAATGGGATTAGAGATAAAATCAAAACAAATCAAATGCTAGATAAAGATGAATTATCTCTGTTATTTTTAGACGCAATTCTAAATAATCCAGATACAAGATACGTAGGTTGATGATGAGTGAATTTAAGATCATCACATAAAGAACATCCATTCGATCCATCAGAGCCAATAGAAAAAATTTGTAATGGAGACTTTTTAAGTTATATACAGATAGTTTACAACGTAAGCTATCATCCAATAACATATTCAACAGCCTATGTAAATTATCAAAATGATGCTTTAGAGTATGGAAGGGAAAAAATTAAAAAGATGCAAGATTATATCGAAAATCCAGAGATAATAAGGCTTAGTGACATGTGAATATCTGATATTCAAAAGGCAATTAGTTTGAGATACTATGAATTATGAACAAAATGAGGAGGAGTTTTTTGTACACCACCACAAAAAAGAGTTATCCAGGCATGATCGGACGAGTTAGATATCGTTGATAGTAAAATTAATGCGAAATTAAACGAACTAAAAAAATTTGTTAACTGAACAGAATTCGCAACAATTTACAATAACATATTGTCCGAAAAGGAATCAAATAAAAACAATTTAAAGAGCAAAATTGAGAAAAAATACGACGACATAAAAGGCTTACACGATAGCAAATATCAAGAAGTTTTTAATACTATGTGACAACGGATAAACGACTATGAAGATGACCTTATTTCAAAAATCAATAATTTAATTGATGAAGTAAATGAAACAAAAAATTTAAAAAAAATAGAAAAAAAGAGTAATAAAAAATATACTTCATTGGAAAAAGATTGAACTTATGTAGTATCTAATAATGTTAATGAATGAAATACATACGATATATTGAAAGAATTAATAAAAGAATGAGAAGTATGGAAAATTGATTATAGTAATTGCAATAATGAAGATATTAAATCATATTTAACAAAGAACGGAATTGATTATTCATATGAAAATCACATTGAATTACATTGTTTCAAAGAAAAAAATCAAAAATGAACAAATAAATATGTGTTTGTGTGAACAAATACGGAAATAAAGCTTTCATGATGAGTAAAATTAATACCTCCATCAAAAATGAAGGCAGATAACGAAAAAAGAGAACAAGAAAAAAAGAACCAAGTAAAACTAACGGAAAAATCAGAAGCTAATATAAAGAAATTATGTGAAAGCTTTCCAGATGATCTAAAAAAGAAGTACAATAACGAAAATGAAATCTATACATTTATAAAGAATTCTGAAAATTTCTTAACTGACACAATAATTGATGCAAAAGACAAGGGTTATTTGTTATGTAAACCATCAATTGAAAGAAATGCTATCAGCTTTTGAGATAGTAGATGAAATCTTATTACTATAAAACTTCCAGAAGAATTAATAAAATCATGACATACACAATATTTAATATGAAGACTTGAAGAAAAATGGTCAAATTTAAGCATTTTTGATCAACACAATGATGTTTTAAAAGACGAATGAGAACCATATTTAAGCGACAATGACAAATGATCGATATTGCAATGACTGAATTATTTAAACCAATGGCTATCATGACACTGAGATTATCAATTAACAACATATATTAATGATGTAATATATAGCATGTGAATTAAAAAAGTATCAAGGAAAAGTATTGATACAATGATGTGAGAATTGGCTGATAAAATAAGATATCACTTTGTCAATGCACTTCAATTAACATTAACATATGATTTTAATAATAATGAATTAAAATCATACATATATGATATAATTCGATGAACTTCAGAAAAGAAACAACAATGACTAAGAGATTTGTGACAAAGAGTTTGATACGCATTTTGAGCCGATATCAATACCTCATTCCTTGCAGAAGAAATTATTGCAAATTGAGAAGACATTAGACTAGAACAAAAAGAGTTTAATATTTATTTAGATAGAATAAATGAATTGTTTCTTGTAGATGTAGATAATGCAAATCTTGATGAACAAACCATATCTGCAAAAAAAAGAAATATTGATGAATTATATGAAGTAGCAAAAAAATCAAATGAAGAATTCATTAAATATTTTGTAGAATCAGTGCTGTCCGGGAAAATTTAGAAGTCAGAAAATAGTGAAATTTGTGGCG
>CALCYP010000116.1 GCA_937906635.1 uncultured bacterium
TTTTTGTTTTTTGTCAAAATTCCTCTTGAAATTATATAGGATTTGGATATATTTTACTTGCCTGTAGGTAATATAGTATCATTTTAATCAAAAAAAATTTGATTTTTTGAAATAAATGATTATACTAATAACACACCGAGTGGTATAGAGTAATCTAAAGTTACTGCTTGCCCAGCCTACAGCGAAACATCTGTAGGCTTTTTTTATAATTACAAATCAAATGTGAAGAGTTGCTGTGTATGTTGATTGATTTAATGTTTATCGACAGCTAAAAAAGAATTTTTGAAAAAAATATAATTGGCTAAATTATAGAGAATTAGCCAGTCATTTTTTAATAAAAGATGATCAGATAATTAAAATTGTTTATTTTTCCGCATATTATCCAGAGAGCAAAGATAACTCAGTAAAGCATAAAAATTATATTAGAGTATTACAAAATTCTTGAATAATTCCTGTATTGTGAAAATATCAGCAAGTAACTAGGACATTTATAAATAAATGAAATAATTTACAATCATTTGTATTAAATAATTGAGAATCTAGAGAATGGTTTCCTCCATACAAATTAGTATACAAAACATATGAAGAAAAAAAGACAGATGTTAATATTGCTGTAAATATTTTGAGAGATTGATTAGATGATTTATATGATAAATGTTTTATAATTAGCTGAGATAGTGATATCATACCAGCAATAGAATCTGTAAAAAAGAGGAAAACAGATAAAAAATTTATCTGTATTTTGCCTCCATGAGCAAATTCTACGGCTATGAAAAACGTCTGTCACAAAACATATAAAATTAAAGAATCTGATTTACAGACATCTCAATTTCCAGATATTGTAGCATGAATCCAAAGACCAGAAGATTGGAAATAGAAAGAACCTTCCTTCGGGGAGGTTTTTTTTGTTGCTTGCTCGGAAAGTTGACCCCGGGGTTATCGATGTTGATGGAAGAACCCCGGGGTCTGACCTCTCAAGACAGCCATGGGTTGTTTTTTTATTTTAGTCAAAAAAAGTATTGAATTTGAATTAAATATTATTATTCTATAATTGTTTTTAGAATTTACTCTTGATTTTTTGTATATATTTAGTATACTAACAATATACAATTTATATACTAATGGTATACATTATGTCAGATACAAAAGTTATAGCTAATTTGAGATTGGAGAAATCACTAAAAGAACAAGCTATCGATGTAGCAACTAAAATGTGATTATCTTTATCTGCGGTTATGTCATTATTATTGAGGAAATTTGTGATTGAGAAAAAGATCGAAATTGGGTTGGATGAAAATTGATTTACTGCACCAAAAAAAGAAATATTAAAATCAGTTATAAAAGATGTCAGAGAAAATTGAGAGGAAATAGATTCTATAAACGACATTTTATAGTATACAATCTATTATGTTAAAAAAGGTCGTTTCCCACCAATTTAAGACAGACATTAAACCATATAAAACAAATTCTAGGATAATTTTTGAATTAGATACTGTTTTAAAAACACTCTCCGATTGAGATGTATTACCACTAAAATATAAAAATCACGAACTAAGATGAGAATTTAAATGAATTTATGAGTGTCATATTTTGCCAGACGTATTACTATTTTATGAGGTTGATAAACAAGAAAACATTATTCGCTTAATTAGAATTTGATCTCATTCAGAGTTGTTTGGATAAGTAGAAAAAGGGTGACCGCAAGGTTGCTCTTTTTTTGTTGGCTGATCCCTCAAGGCAGCGATTGGGCTGTTTTTTTTGTTGGCTGATTTTTGTTTTTTTGCTTAAACAAAAAAGACGACCATGAGGCCGTCAATTTTGAGAAGGTCGCCTTAGGCACTAACACCGTTCGGACACTCCTTCCATCTGGATACATATAGTATATTAATTTTTTTTTAAATTGCAAATATTTTTTAACTTTTTATTTTATGTTTCACATTATATAGATAATTCCAATACACACCTGGCATTTTCCTCAATAGGTTTGAAGACCACCTCCTGTTTGGAAGTAAAATTTTTTCAAATCTTCATTCTTGGATAAGGAAATCTACAAGTATTTTAAAGTCTCCATCTCATGTAACAAGTAAAATATTTTCAAAATTACTAGACTCTTTTATCAAACATTTCATAGCTCAAAATATCATATCACTATCTATATTTCATTTTTTATTGCTCAATGCTTGGACTGTTTGTTGTTTGAATATTAATGTAAATCAAGCATTTTGGATAGTATTGTATAAGTTATTGTTTTGTGGGTCTTGAAAACCAATGTAATAAAAAGCATTTGTTACATGATATTTGTTTTTGAGGTATATCATAAATTTATTTAAATCAATATCCCATCAATCAGCCATTACTCCAAGATGAAGATTTTGTCCGTCAATAAAAGCATAATTTCACATATTTCAAAATATATAGTAAACAACATTAGTATAATAAATGTTTGTAATCCAAAATCAATAGATTTTTTGACTATTGTCACATGAAATGAAGGGCAACCACAAGGTTTCTCTTTTTTGTTGCTCGGAAATCTCCACCCGGGTGAGTCGACCATCAGCAGATCGAATCTGATTTTCTTGATTTGTTCGAAATCGGTGGTCCACCCGGGTGGAGGTAGTTGGATTTCTTCTTGAAAAGGTTAGTTGAATCGTTATAGTATAAATGCTATTTATTTTTCTATATCTAAAAACTATGTGAATCCAAATCACAAAAGAAAAAACATGATATAGTGCTTATATTTCAGAATACAGAATTCATACACAGTGAGATACATT
>CALCYP010000117.1 GCA_937906635.1 uncultured bacterium
AATACCTTCACCTTTATCTTATTTATTAGTGGTGCTTTTTAAATGATAATTAATTATTATTCAAAAAGATTTGACTTATTGTAAAATAAATATATAATAAACACCGCAAACAATAAAAAATTACACACTATGAAAAGGTATTTTATTTCTTTTTCGGTCATAAGATCCATCAACAAAAAAGTTGAAGATGGAAATAGCATTGAATACTTTCAATTATTCAACCAAGAAGTCGAAGTTGAAAATGGCATTCAGTCTCTTGATGACATCTACGAGATAGAAGAAGAGATCAGAGAATCGTTAATCGAAAATGATATCATTCCAAAAAATGATGCCTACATGTACAACATCAACATTCTTTTTTGGAGAACATTCGATGGATGTAAAATCACGGCAGGAATTTAACCTGCCATTTTTTTTAATTTCCTTGAAAGTACCAAACTTTTTATTATATATAAAAATATTTATTTTTTTCATAATACAAATATGGATACGACAATTTACAAAACACAAATGGAAAAAGCTTTGAAATATCTTGAAACTGAATTTATGTGACTACAGCTTGGTAGAGCTTCTACATGATTGGTAGAAAACATCACAGTTCACGCAAGTTATTGAGATATGAAAATACCTCAAATTGCACATGTCACAATTTTGGACCAACAAACACTAAAAATTGAACCTTGGGACAAAAAAGAATGCGGAGCCATTGCAAAAGCCATTTATGATGCTGAATTATGATTAGCTCCACAAAATGAATGAATGCATGTATTGATTAAAATTCCTGCTTTGACACAAGAAAGGAGAGATGAAATATCAAAAAAAGTAAAGTCAATGTGAGAAGAAACAAAAGCAAAAGTTAGAGTAGCTAGACAAGATGCTATGAAAGCTACAAAAAAATTATTGGAAGACAAAGAAATATCAGAAAATGAAAATAAAGCAAACGAAGCAAATATCGAAGATTTGACAAAAGAATTTAATACAAAGATAGATAATCTAGTAAAAGCAAAAGCTGATGAAGTAATGAAAATTTAATTATAGCTTTTTATTATTTTACAAAAAACAATGAGAAGACGTTGATTTATAGGGTGGATTTTAAATAGTGTAATATGAAAACAATTGATTATTCGTCCACTTTTTAATATTTTGATTATATTTTTAGCATTATTTAATGGTGAATTATGATGGGCAATAATCGCCATTACATTGATTTTTAGATTTGCTCTAATAAAATTCACATCTGCTTCTGCTCAAATGTCTCATAACATGAGCGATATTCAACCAAAATTAAACGAAATTCAAGAAAAATACAAAGACAATCCAAATAAAATGGCAGAAGAAACCATGAAAATTTTTAAAAAAGAATGAAAATCTCCATTTAAATGATGTTTAAGGATGTTTATCCAAATACCTATTTTTGCTTGATTATATTGGGTTATTTATTGTATAGCAAATTGACAAATAGAGGCAGATCGATTATATAGTTTTTTTTATAATTTCTGAAGTAAATTTATTTCAGAGTGAATCGATTGAAGCTGAAATATTATCACGACATTTTTCTGATTAGATTTATTAGCTACAAAAAATGTATTGCTAGGTGTAATAACAGCCGTACTGATGTTTTTCCAAATGAAACTGACTACACTTGTGCAGCCAAAACAGAAATCTCAAAAATTACCAAATGGACAAGAAATGCCAGATCCATCAAAGATGATGTGATGAATGTCTTTTTTTATGGCGTTAATGATGTGATTTATGGTATATGCCCTCCAAGCAGCAATGTGACTATACATGGTGACGACAACTCTATTCTCAATTTGCCAATATGCACGACAATACAGGAGTTTATTACATGCCAAACGATTAGAGCTAAATAATAAACCAACTATCGTAAAAGGATAATGTTCAAAAATGGAAAAATTATTTTATCAAAGTATATTAAATCACACTGAATACGAAATTCCAAAAATCAAATGATCTAGATTTATTTGAAATGTTTTTTATGTGAAAAATAAAGAAGAAGCTGAAAATTACATTAAAGAAATCTCAGAAAGATACAGAGATGCCACACACAACTGTTTTGCCTATACATATTGAGCAAATATAAATTTTGATTTGTTTTGAAATTTAGAAATTACCGCAGACAATTTTAGACACAGTGATGACTGAGAACCAGCAAATACAGCCTGAAAACCAATTTTAGCACAGATACAATGACAAAATTTACACAATATTTTAATAATTGTTACAAGATATTTTGGGTGAACATTGCTATGAGTATGATGACTCATCCAAGCATATTCAGAATGTGCAAGACAAATTATTTTACACTCAAAAATAGAAGAAATTGAATTAACACAAGAAAAGACAATTTCATTTGACTATGAAAATATGAGTTTAGTGATGAATTTACTAAATAAATATAATGCAAAAATCACAGCAGAAAGCCATGGAAATATAGCAAATATTACATTTGAAATAAATAAATGATTTCTGAATTCTTTCTGTTCAGAACTAACAAACCTCTCAAAAGGAAAAATTTCAATAAATTAATATTATCAATAAAAATTTATTAAACTAATTTTGAAACACCAGTAACAAAGCGTGCATATTTATATTAATCATAAAAAAAGCAAAAAAAGTCGACTTTTTTTGTCACAAAATGAATTTTCATTCGTATATATAGATAGTGGTATTTAGACTTTTTATACAAAATGAAATTAAAAGAGTATTTCCAAAATAAACAAGAGTTCCAACTCAGTGAAAACGATAAACTCGCTCTATACGAAAAAATAATTTCTCAACAAAAGAGAAAAAGTCTTTCTCGTATGGTAAAAATTAAATACTTTGCTTATTGATTAATTCTTGTTGTTTTGTTATTTGGTATTTATGGAATTTATTTTGACACAGATTGGGATTTTGATTGATTTGCTGTACAAAACCCAGTGAACCAAGTAAATGCTGATTACATTGCAAAAGTAGTAAAATTCAATGGTACTTACTACGTCCAACACGATTGAAAGCTTATTAGGACAAGTAATATTTCAAATTGAGATAATGTGATTTTAAAAAAATGATCTGAAATAGTATTTGATATTGATTCATGAACAAAAGCGAAACTTACATGACCAGCCAGATTTTCATTGGCACAAGACGAAAATTGATATCAACTATTAATCGCTGAATGAGATTTCATCCAAATGGAATCTTTAGAACCAGAATCAGCACCAGTTGAAATTTCTATGTGAGACAATTTTACAGTATCTAGTGCAAAAAATACAAACTTGCTAATTACAAAAGCAGATAATGAATACAAAGTAAATAATCAATGATGAGATATCAAAGTGACAAAAAATGGGAAAGAAACCCAAGTTAAAGCAAAAGAATTAGTCGCTATAAACGAAAACGATATCACATTAATACAAAATCCAGAACAATTTCAGACAGCATTCGTAGAGCAAAAGCTAAACCAAACGTTTGAAATAAAAGACAACACTACCGAAAACAATACACAAAAACTTACAGAAAATTTAATCAAAGAAATATCAACTTGAACGACAGTAAAAATTGAAAATACTTGATTGGCAGAAGAATTATGAATATCCGACTCAAAAAAGATTCCAACAGAAGAACAAACAAAATCAATGTATAGTATCTTGGACAAAGATTCACTTATGCGAAACTTAGAAAGTATGTGGGAATCTCGAAAATTATGAAATGAAAAAGACTATTATTATAATAAAACACAAATTGAGTGAAAAATCCAAAAATTATATACAACATTTGATATTACATACCAAAATTTATGAATCAAATCTGATATCGAGAACCTAATTGAAAATTTAAATAATTTGTATCATATTCCAAATACTCAAATATGAAATCTAAAAACAATAATCAGTTGGATAGATTACATTGAGAATTCAGAATTTGGTACATATGCAATAACTAGTGACCTCGAAAGTGACGAAGAAAAACAAGATATAGACATTGAATCAAAACGAAATGAATTTAAAAACGCAATCCCAAGTAACTTAATATTTAATTAAGATACCGATTATCTAAAATATAAGCGGTAAATTTAGTTAAAAACACCACAATCTATTTAACTAAATTCGTAGGTAAAAAAATAACTGGCCACAAATCGACCAGTTATTTTTATTACTATTTTATAAAATCAAACAATAATCAACAAAACGCCTAAAATTATTAATTCTTAATTATTTTATTTCTTTAATTGTGATATCAAATATCAAATTTTTTCCAGCCAATTCATGGTTTGTATCGACATATATTTTATCTTTGGTTACTTTATAAACTTTTACAGCTTGACCATATGGCGTATATAAGGTTTGTCATTCTTCATACTGTCAAGGGTTGTCCAAATCTGATTTATTAATTTCAACTACCAAAGATTCATCTCTTTCACCATAAGCATCTTTTGCGGCAATTTCAATAGTCCTTGTCTGTCATATTTTCATTCATTCTACTCATTTATCAAAACCTGCTATCATCTGTCCAGCTCAAACTTCAAAAGCAAGTCATTCATCATAATCTCTTCATTCATTGTATGTACCACATCATCTTGCTACAGATTCAACACTTGTATCAAAAACAGTACCATCAGCCAATCTACCAATGTAATCTACTACAATAGTATCTCATTTTTGTACTTCTTGTCATTTTCATTTTAAATCTGCATTCGCTAAATATTCTTTTACAGCATCACACATATTACTATCTTGTTTAGAAACTAAAACATTGGAACAACCTCATATTACCAATAAAGCGAGTCATAAGGTTCCCAACAATACCTTTTTTTTCATTTAAATACAAAATATAAAATAAAAGCAAAATGTAGATTAAATAAAAAATGTCAAATTTCAATACAAAAAAAACTCAATAAAATTTGCATTTTTTTCAAATTTTGAATATAATTATTTATATATTTTAACATATATCAAAATATAATGAAAAAAACAAAGTTATTAACATGCTTAATAGTATTAATATCTGGGTTATGAATTACACTTTGAGCAGTACCAGATTATTATAAAGCAAATTATTCAATTTCTACAGATTGGGAAAATGTAAAAAGAATTTTCGTAGAAATTGAGGCGAACAATCAAATTTGAGTACAAACATCAGCAGAAAGTTTTGCGACATTATACAATAGTTTTAGTCATATTTTTCCAAAATTTCCACAAGAATATAGTTTTCAGATTACTTATCAAAAATGTATCACATTATCTCAAACATTGTGAAATTGATCGTATGACTATGATTTATTTTCATCATTCATGGATAACTGTTTCAAACCGCTATCAACTATTTTAAATACTATTGATTCATCATATACAGTAAAACCGAATGCCACAGTAAATCCATCGAATTGACCAGCGCCACTTACTGTAACATTTAATGCAAGCACTAGTATTGATCCATCATCTGAGACAATTCCCGAAAACAACTATTACTGGTACTATAGGGACATAAATTGAGTAGATCAAGTAATATGAAACAAATCAGTATTAAGTTATACTTTTGAAAAAGCATGAAATTATATCGTTCACCTAACCGTAAGAAGTTCCAACAACAATAACTGAATATTTGATGGAGAAAAAGATATTGCCGTAAATGTCAGACCAATGTCTGCAGCAATTTCTGTATACGCAAATTGAAAAAAATTAAACAATCTAGAAAAAACAAAATTTGGTACACAAGAATGATTAAATTGAATCATATTGGATGGTTCTGCAACTATTCCAATCTGAGAAAGACAAATAATGCAACATTCACGGAAAATTGAATGATGAAATTGATTCTCATTAAAAAAAGAATGAGAGAATTCTCCATGAATTATCAAAGTTTATTTACCAAATGAATGAGAATACAAAGTTACATTAACAACAAAAGATAACGAATGAAATTCCATTTCTGAAACTTATTCAATAGTTTTAGCAGACCCTGTAGCCATAATTAAAAGATCACCTGAAGAATGAACAACTAGTACTTCATTTACATTTGACGCAAGCTCTTCATATTCAGTGACATCTAGCATTAAATTATATACTTGGGAAATATTTGACTCAAATTGAAATAAAAAGACTACATATCAATGAAAATCAATCAAATATCAATTTATAGAACCAGGATCTTATACAATCAAATTGACTGTAACTGATAATAATGGAGAGGCTAACACAGATACAAACATCTTATACGTAGAATCAACAACACCTATAGCACAATTTACTTTTTCTCCGGATTCAACTCGGACTTATCCATCAAAATATGTATTAGATGCTTCTGCGTCTTCAGATATTGATATGTTTAATTGAGTAGATGATTTGTATTATTCGTGGACATTTTCAAATCCAAATACCACAACAATTCAAAACATCGAGTGAAACAATAAAAAAATCAAAGTAAGCTTTGATAGTCTATGAGAACAAAAAATTAAATTAACAGTCACCGATAGATATTGAAAAACAAATGATATAGAAAAAAGCATAAATATCCAATCAACATTAAGGCCAGAAATTACAATTTTACCAAAAGCTGCTACTTGGTGAACGACAATTAATTTTATAGTCAAGAGCAATAAAGATATACTAAATTATTCCCGAAGCTTTTGAGACGGTAATACGATTTCTACACAAACAAACAAAGTATCTCATAAATTTAATAAAGTATGAATCTTCAAAATTAATTTAAATGTGTATTGAGCAGATTGAGATGCTAATTCAATCACAGACAATGTTTTTATATGAGAAAAAAATGCCCCTATCGTATGATATTCAGTAAAAAACAAATCTAATGAAATAATCAGGCAAAAAGATGTATGTATAGATTCAACAAATTGAAATGAATATCCTGCATACAAAATAATCAGATATGAAGATATTACGATCGATCCAAGCGATTCTGTAAATACAAAATGAACAAAAACTGATTTAAAATATTTTTTTCAGCCAAAATATTGAGAAATCTACAACAAAACTACTTTTAAAAACAATTTCAATGAATTATGATGTACTTATGTTGATATCACAGTAGAAGATGGTGCCGTATGAGTAAGTTCAAAAGATAGAATATGGTTTAAGGTGTATAACAATTTACCGACACTAGACAACGTGATATTATCTTTTCCACAATATTGAAATGAAATCTGAATATGATTTAATCAAAGTTCAGCTTGAAACGAATTTACTTCAGATGGTGATTTAACTGTAAAAGTTACAGCACAAAATGTAAAGGATACAGATGGATTTATTTCGTATTTCAAATGGTATTACTATTATAAAGACGATCCATCAAGACGAATAGAAACAAAAATCACACCAAGTAGCATAAACTACACATACTTTGAATTAAAAGAACCTTGAGAATATGTATTTTGAGTGACAATATATGATAATGATGAATGAAAAACGGTAAGCGAAGATGTTTTATGAAATTGACCAATAGTATTATTGACACAAGACTCAAAGAACATTGATATACCTATAGTAACATTAAGGATAAACAAAAGTACTGTCGAAGTATGAGATGAAGTAACTTTCGATGTCTCTTCTAAAATAATTTCAGATAGAAGTGACTTTGAACAAGAGAGGACAATAAGGTATGATTTTGATTGAGATGGTGAACGAGATTTAATCACTAAAGATGACGAAGTAACTTATGTATATGAAAAGCCAAACACAGATTGATATATTCCAAGAGTATGAGTCCTATATAGATGATATGAATGAACAGCAAAATGATGATCTATTGTAGTAAAAGACGCATTAAAACCAAGATTATTATATACAAAAGCATGAAATACAGTATTATTTAGAGATATCTCTCTATGAGAAATAGAAAAAAGTACGATATGTCTAAGTGTAATTGAATGCAAAAAAAATAATGCCGAATATATAATAGACAGCACAAAAGACTCTTATTTCGTGTTCAAATACCCAAAATATCAAAAATATCTTTTATCAATAGAACTACAAGATGAATTTGCAAATACAATAAATAAAAATTTCGATATAGAAATTCAGTGAATTAAAACTGATAATGATAAAATAGTAAATTATACATGAGATATAAAACTATTAACCATACCTGAAGGTACAGAAAAAGGCGATTGAACAATTGAGATTTTTGTATGAAATAGTCTAAACAATAGTGTATTATTTTATGCTCTAAATGAAAACTTGACATGAGAATGTTTTGTAGATTTAGATATCACAGATAATAATCCACAAGATTTTAATTGTAATGATAAACCATTTTTACAAAAATATACACCTCAATATACTAGTAAAATTTGAAGAGTTTATTATGAAAAAGATGGTACATGAATGTACAAAGAATTTACTGTCTCTTTCTTGGATTATTCAGTAGAATTAGATGAAGAAAAACAAAAAATATACAATAAGTTATGATTATTAATAAAGAATACGACAGATGAAGATTTAAAAATATTATTATTAAATTTACAATGATGACTTTTGAATGATAGTGAGACACAAGCAAACACAATAGCACTACATGAATATATAGAAAATCAAAAAAGCTCTAAAAAAAATGAAACTGAAGTGCAAGAAATTTCTTGAATATTGGATAGTCTGACCGATGAAACAGTATTGTCTTCTATATGATGAACAGAATATGATATCGCAAAAGCTGAAATTTTGTGAATTTTACCTAGAAACCTAAGAACTAATGTCTCTATATTATTCAATGATTTTGAAACTGCCGAATCAAATTTTGAAAATGGTACATCACAACAAGATGAAAGAAAAAATATATTACAAAACATTTTACAAACAATTGTTAATAAAACCACAGATGACTTAAATAATCAAAAATCTGATGAAATAAGCAAATCCGACTTAGATGAGGTAGTTGTCCCAAATATATGTAAAATCATGGACTACTACAATATAATTAGCAATACAAACACTTGTAGTAACATAGATAATGTAAGAGTACCTGATACTGACAATATAGATAAAGTTGAAAAGCTTTCAAAAAACAAATTGTGAACAGGATTAAAAGTATTATTAATTTCTTTGTCTTCATTAATAGGAATATTTGTGCTATTGGTAATATTCTTTGCAGTAAAAGCTAAAATAAACAGAAACAAAGAAGAGGAAGAAGAATAAAATTTTTCAACCAAATTAGTTGACTTTTTGTGTAAAAAATATATAATTAAAACAGTTATTTATAAATTATTTCGAAAACATGCAAACATCTATTAACAATTCTAATTCTATTCAAAGGAAAGAGACTCCTAAAAAGCATCCTCGGAAAAATATTGCAACGACAGGAGCTATAATGCTCAGTCTTTTGTGAGCTCCAAAGGCAACTGAAGCAAAGACAGACATAACAAACACAACCAACACAGAATTGGCTGTCACAATTGATCAAAAACCAATAATTTTTGATTGAGATGAACATCAAAACAAATTGAGATCAAAAGAAGAAATGACAATCGATTTTATCAAAAATAATGTATACATAAATTGAAAATCTATAAACGATATAGACGGAGCAAAAGTCACGAAAAAAAACGATAAGTTGTATTCTGTTGAATTTGAATATAATTTTTCAGAATTAGAATGATCAAAAAAAATAAAATTAGAATTTAATACAAAATATGAAAACAATAGCATATCTTTTAATTTTGATAATTCACAAATTTTTATAAATAATAAACGAGTTTTACTAAAAACCAACACAAGTGTAGAAATAAATGATATAACACACAACAATTATGATATTAGAACAATTTGAAATTGAAAAAGAGAAAATTTCAATATAGTCTACAATGATATCAAGACTAAAGAAACTATTGAAAATATAGTAAAAGACAAAAGTATCACCGCAAAAACTAAATTTGAAAAAATTGATGAATTTGAAAATACACAATTGACATGATTAAATACTCCATTTTTGTGAAAAGAAGTTTTTAGAGATGATGATTGATACTACAGGACTCTATTTTATTCTACAAATGGGAAAAAATACGATATCACAAATGTGTATTTTAAGCCAAATTGAGAATTTAATTCAGAAAAGACTAGTGAAAAACAAGAAAATCTTACTATATTATGAATTGATATTGATTATACAATCACACCAAATGGAGAATTTGTTATCTCTGAAAAATCAAAACAAGCACTAGAAGAAAAAGATAGACAAGATAGACATGTACTCATCGAAACGATTAACAACACACCTGTCGCTGATTTTGAAGTTTTTTCAGGACTAAACAAGATTGAAAAAGCATGAACATTTCAATTTGATTCCAAAATAATATCACTCAATCCTATATCCTGAATTTACGAAATCAATTTAAATAACGATGAAAATAAAAAGATAGATCCGATATATTGCAAAGTCGAATGAGAAAATCTTATTTTAGTAGATGAGACATGAAAACCTACAAACAATGTATATTTCAATTATGAAACTAAAAACAAAAAAGAGACAAATTATTACAGGGTAAATAAATGATGAGAATGATTAACTATGACAAAAATAAGTAAAAGATTGGAAAATCCAAAAGAAATGTTTCCTCTTTTTAAAGGAGAAGGTTATCTTGTAAATACATTAAAGAAATCTGGAAATTTAACAAATTTCAAAGATGGTTACCTAAACTATTTTGACAGTAAATGATGTTTGATAGCAAAAATACCTTGTAATAAATTGGAAAATTGATGATACGAATTTAATGAAGAGAAATATCACACAAAAATTGAAGCTCTAAAATTATACAATCATTCTAAATTTCATAATCAAATCCAAAAAATTGATGAATATGCTTCAAGTCTATGAATCACCGATGCAGAAATACGAGATATTTTTGAAAAATCATTAAAAAATGATTGATTGGATTTCAATCAAAATGTTGTCGAAATCATAAATCCTGAGACGTGAGAATCAACATATTGTAAGATGGATAAAAATTTTAAAATAGAAAGAGATGAAAAACTTTATGGTATAGCTGAAAATCGCATAAATTTTATGCTAAATAGACTAAAACTTGCTGAAATAATAAACAATAGCCAGGTTTTACGAAAAAATGGAAAAAAAGACATAAAAGATTTTGAACAATTTATATGATGAGAAGCATGAATTGGAAAACAAATTATATCTCCAGAACAATTACAAAAATTTATATCATGAGAGACTGATGAAATAACTATAAAAATATTACGATGACAATGACAATATACTGATGTAGTCTACAAAGCATCATGAAAAAAATTAACACCAAGATTAAAATCTGGAGAATGAAAATGAAGTGTTTATATAAATCCACAATGGTATACAATAAAGCTTGAAGACAATAGTTGAAATATAATCTTAGATCCAAAAGAAGAAAGAGAATAGCTTTCCCTTTTTGTCTATTATGCCCATAAAAAAACAAAAAACAGTTCTACAAACATAGGACTGTTTTTTATTACATTTTATCAAATAATATCAGTATATACCGTTATACAAAATTCAAATTTAACAAAAATATTTTTAATCCAATAATTTAATCGTCTCATTAAAAATGTCGTCAATTTGATTATCTGCATCAATAGTAATTACTTTTCACTTTTCTTTGAAATAATTGATTACAGGTAATGTTTCATTTTCAAATGCTGCCAACCTAACTTTGATTGATTCTTCATTATCATCAGCACGACCTTCTATTTTTGCTCTTGCCATGATCCTTTCTATTGCCTTTTCTCTCGAGAGTTCATAATGTAATACTACAAAATCTCTATTATATTTAGACATCATACTTTCCATAAATTTTGCTTGCTCTATAGATCTTGGAAATCCGTCTGTCATTAATGCTGTATTTTTTCACTCAACAATTTGTAATGCTATTTCATACCAACCAAAACTTACAAATGGAGGCACCAATTCTCCTGCATTTACTATATCTTTACAAAAATTTCATATTATGTTATCATTTGACATATTAGCCCTAAAAAGCTGTCACATCTCCAGATAATCAAATATTCATTCAAAATGTTTCAATAATAATTTAGCTTGTGTACCCTTTCCACATCACTGTATTCCCAAAAGAAATATATCTTTCATTACAAAAAATAATAAAATAAAACTAACATGTATTTACTGATATATATACAAAAAACAATCAGAAAAATTAATAATTTTGTCATTGATTATTTTTATAATTCTTTTTTATGTATTCAAATGTTTCTTTTTCTCATTTTTCTCTAAAAATTTTTAACCAATAATCCACTACTTTCACCGTATCTTTATGAATCCTATCAAAATCAGTATTTGCATAAAAATAATTATAAGGATCTTCATTTTTAAATTTATCTCACCTATATGTCCTACCAGCAGCAATCATATCACAAAACATCTCTTTCACATATCTCATAGGCATTTTGACTGGACTATATTTTCAATCAATTAAATCATTTCGATATTCATAATGATGTTTATTTCTTCATTTATGATGTAACCAAGCAGAAGAATATCAAAAAATCTCTCTTTCAAACACATTTGGACTTCTAAATCATTGGAAATACCTCACTCATATCAGAAATTCGGCTGGAGAATATTTAGAAAAATCATGAACTAACCCTTGTCGATAAAGTCATAATTTGAAACATCTTTTCAAAACCGCTACTTTATGCTTATTTATAGTATGTAAATGTCCAAAGAATCTTTTAAAAAAACTCATAAGTAAAATTTTTAAATAAATATTTTTATGATATTGTTTTCAACCATATATTCAAACAAAAACAACAAAAAAAAACGACACACATTTTCTGCATGCCGTTTTTTCATAGTTACTATTTTCTATTATTTTTCACTTCTCATAAGCATCAGCATTACATATCCACGAAGTTCCAACATGGTTGGATCCATTACTTTTA
>CALCYP010000118.1 GCA_937906635.1 uncultured bacterium
GGCTCAGAATGTTCTGTTAATCATGTCTTTTTTTTCATTTTGATATTTGGTAATAATATAAATAACTTTTTAAATTTTTTGTTTCTTTTTATTTTTTCAATTACATTATAATTATTAATATGTGTGAAAAATATTCAAAAATTTGTGAAAATTTTTTATACGAAAAAGAGCTGAGAAAATCACAGCTCTTTATATTTATTCTTACAACGACCACAAACCTCATGACAACCAGTACATCTAATTGTCATATTTGAAATTTGTGAAAACCGTTCTGGATGCCTTTTTATAGCAATTTCCCATTCAATGAAATATATCATAGAGATGAAAATTAAGCTATAAGAGGTTACGGATGGAATGAAAACTAATGGAGAATTCAGCATCAGCTGATCCCAACCGTGGATTCGACAAGTTGTACAGCACTTGTTTTCCATGATAGCACCAAATGGACACCATATGAGAATGAACAGCTTGTCAAATATACGAAGGCCTATAGTACCCAATATTATCATTTTTTCATTGATAATATTATAGTGGTAAAATACTCCTTCAACAATCAAGAACACAATCCACAGGATCAGTATTTTCACGGCTTGTCTACTCTGATTTTTTATGTCATTTTTTACTCTGACATCATCAGCGGAAATTTTACAAGCAGTGTAATATTTTTTCTTGTGTTTTGTCGCTCCTTTGTGTCGGTCTATGCAGAACAGAGATTTTGTCGCTGTCCACATTCCGACAATCCAAATAGCAATTAAGCAGTTTGGATACTCTACATAGTTGTCAATTTTAAAGATCTCTTCGTTTTGGGTTACAACCCATATAAACATTAAACTCCAAAATATAATTCCTATGTAAATTTTTCTTTTTTTTATTTTCATATTCTTTTATTTTTGGGATTATAATTCAATTATACGACATATGTCATCCCTTCGGGATTTTTTCATATTCCACATTCCTTGCTGAGGGTGAAACCCTCAGCTATTTGATATTTCGTCCCTCCGGGACTTATTGTTTCTGACCCCGGGGTTAGGTTTCCGCTTCGCTGAAACCCCGGGCTTTCCTCAAGTGGAATAATCAACCTCCCCTGCCCCCTTACCAATGAGGGCATAATATGTTTTTGACCCAGGGTAAATCGCAAAAAACAGACTGATTAAAATTTTTAATTCAGTCTACAAATAACCGATTACCCGCGGTCTATTTATTATAATTCTTAATTAATTCTCTTGCTC
Organism: uncultured bacterium; assembly: GCA_937906635.1. Classification (GTDB taxonomy): domain Bacteria; phylum Patescibacteriota; class Gracilibacteria; order Absconditabacterales; family Absconditicoccaceae; genus JALOAF01. Next base: position 1,230 of record CALCYP010000118.1, read on the forward strand.
TACTTTGGATTTGTTTCCTATTCCGCTCTGTCTCTGCAAATTCTTTGAAATTTGAAACCAATGTTTCGTGATTTTTATCCGGTATAAGGATTCAAGATTCAGAACCAACTAATTCAACTGAAGCACCATCATTGAAACCGAATACTGGGACTCAGCAAAGCAAAGCTTCCATAGTACAAATTCAAAAACTTTCTTTGGTAATATTGATGAGTCATTTTGATTCACTAATTATTTTCATTTTCTCTTTAGGATTTTCTATTCGTCAAATGAATATCACATTATCTCATGCGATTGATTTTAAATACAATTCATCTGGACCGCTTCACATGATCAAAAGCGGCTCTTTTATTTCGTTGAATAGTTTTATAATTTTATCTACTTCTTTTACAAATTTCACTGTTCTTCAAACATAAATGTAATAATTATTTGGCTGTGAAACTAAATTCGCTGTTTGGAATGCTGGATCGATTTTTGGATAGACTACATTTCATGTGATTCAGTACAATTCTCTAGCTAATTTTGCTGTATATTGACTATTAAATTCCACTTCATCAAATTGTGTGAATTTTTTGTCTCGTCTCCTAAGTCTTGGAGTGATAGCTTTGAATAAAGCAAGTTTAAATCACACAAGTTTGTGTGTGTATTCATCATAATGACTTCGAATATATTGCATTGGAGAGTGTAAATATAATTTCTTTTTGATATTTGGAACTGAAATATTTTTTGCGATAGCGAATGAAGAAATTATTATTTTATCTGGTGAATATTTTCTGATTTTCCTAGATAATACTCTCATAAAAAATGGATAAAACATCATCAAATTACGGTAATCAAATATTGATGATAATATTTTAATTTTGTGTTTTGAAAAATATAAAAATATTTTGTTTAATCGTTTTGGTAATGCTGTAACTACTTGTAATTTTTTATTTCAAACTAAAATTTCTGATCTATCTGAAAAAAGTGTAAATACTTTTGCTTCTGAGCACTCCTCCTTTTGTATTAAGTCTTGAAAAACATTTAATACTCATCCAGGCATAATTCGACAATTTACAAAAGCTTTTTTCATAAAATTGTGTAATAGATTGTAAATCAATGTGTATATTATGAAAAGGTGAACAAAAAACAATATTATATTTCTGCTTTATTTTATCAATTTTAATTATTCGAATATTATAAAAAGGCGTCAGCCAAAAATTTTTCATTTGTCAGACTGCGTTGAAATTACTGATAAAAATATGCTAAAGCTGTCCAAAAGAATCGGATGTAACGATTCTCCGTCATCTTCAGAAAATAAACAAACGAAAAGTATGACTGAAAAATTTTTTAAAGAGTCTTTTGACCGAAGGGCATCCGGCTTCAGCAGGATTAGCCACTTTTGTGACTCTGGACAAAAGTGACTGTAAGGAATGCCGCAAGGCGGTATGGCCCGCCGGGGGCAAAAAATATGCAATTTTTATGTTGAAATGAGGTCTGAAAACTATATCATGAAATTATGAGTACTTGACTCAGCGTTTTTATTGTTAAATTTAAATTATGGCTGAAGAACAAAAAGAAGAAGTGAAAATTGTTTTGAGCAAATATGACAAAAAACAACTAAAATGGAATATTGTCAAATTTATCATATGATTAATTTTACTTGCTTTATCTCGATGATATATCCAAAATCACCCAGCAGAAAAAGTGAGTGTTTTCTCATGATTTGATGTATTATGGCAAAAAGTTGAGGTATTTTTTCATAATACATTTAAAGGAAATTGAGATATTTTGGAGAGGAAATATAGTTTGGAAAAATATTATAAAGAATTATTAAATATGGCTGAATGAAATGAATGTTTGAGCACAGATCAGTATAATGAAATATCAGAAGTTTATGAGAAATTAAAAGCAGAAGACAACGGCACACTAAACGAGGTATTGCCTTGATATATAGAAAAGGCATACAAATTTGAGGCTATAGTACAGAATGATAATTGTTAGCAATATAACTTAATTCTGATTAATATATAGGATTCGTCCCGTTGGGACTTTTAATGATCTTTTGTTGAAATACCAACGGCTAAAGCTGTTGGTTAAAGTTCACTGGATTTATATATTTTACTGGTTAAGTCGCGATGCGACTTTTCTTTTTTTATATATTTTTAGATACAACTAATGGCTTTAGCCATTAGTTATAAACAATATATAGGGAAAATTAGTCGCAAAGCGACGATTCAATAAATTCGTATATTATCCACCAATAGCGTGAATTAACCACTTGATTGGATATAGCAAATCGATTCAAACTCTGACTTTGAAATCATTGTAGATTATAAGGATTCCAAGTCACATCAAGATAATGAAAAAGACTGTATTTACATATCACTCTATTGTGAAATATTTTTCTTTTTTCAGTCAAAAGACTTGCTGTATTATCACACTCAAGGTCCTTCATCCATCCAATGCAGGGATTGGCAAGATGTTGAATATTGCAAGAGCTAATGAGATCATTCCTGCAAAAGCTAAATAAACGGTCCGATCTCCATTATACATCAATTCTTTTAGGACTACAATGACTCAGACAGGTCCTGAAAGAGAATTTAATGAATCTTGCCTTTGTGATTTGTCAGCAGAAAATGCCTTTTTTAATACTGTTCAAAGTGATGAAAATGTTAATTTCCATTCCGCTCAAATTTCTTTTAATCACATCCACATTGCTTTGTAAAATGGATATTTTATTGGTTGTAACTCTAAGCTTTTTGATGAAGCATAGGTGATTCCCAAAATACAACTATCAATTGGACATGTCGCACTTCATTGTAAAGTCTCTCAATCTCTGGTATATTCGATAGTAATTTCCTTTCAAATAGAGTCTTTTAGCGTTTGTCAGAGATTTCGTGAATTCACAGCTAATCAGTTGACTGCTGTAATTTCATCTCATTCTTGGAGTCATAAATCATCAACTAAATACCCTGAAATAGTAGATGTAACTATCAATGGAACTTCGGTTCCTTCTAATTCCATGAGTCACAATTCTTGTAAATAAGAATATGTAGGCATCAATAAACTATGACTTTCTCATTTTATTGAATTTTCTGGCAATATTGAAAGTGGTTGTGTTCATGCAGTGAATATGACTGTAAATAGTACCCATGCTACCAAAAAGTTTGCAGTCACTCATCAAAGCAAAATCACAATTTTTTTCCAGAATTTTGCGGACATAAAACTATCTGGGGCATTGAAATCATCAGGATTGCTTGGGTCTTCTCATTTCAAGCTACAGAATCATCCCAAAGGGATAGCATTTGCTGTATACTCTGTCCCTTTTTTATCTTTTCAAAGCTTGCAGATTTTTGGAGGGATTCAGATACCAAATTCCAACACTTTTACTCCTGATTTCCTTGCTGCAGTAAAGTGTCAAAGCTCGTGAAGGATAATCAGTACCATAAACATCAATATTCAAGCAATTATAGCAATAGCAACCATATTTTATTTTTTAAATAAACTAAAAAAAATGTGATTTAGTGATTATAATAAAATGTATAAGAAAAACAAGAAAAGTAAGTAAAAAAATTCAGATTTGGAAATTTATAATTGAAAATTTTATGTTTCGATTTTTCCAATTTATTCTATAACTGAAAATTCTAATTTTATATTTGATCAATGTAATATTTGTAAGTATACACTATCTATTTTTCACCTTCAGAGCAATTTATATAAGATTGTTCAGCCATTCACATCTGAATATCAATCGAAATTCGATAAATCTACTTCATACACATCATCACTTATTCTTTTTAGTCCATTTATAGGTATTTTATATTCTTTCATTCATAATATTGTATCTTTATATATTAATATTATTGTTCAGTTTCATCATTCGTTTGAATTTTCTCAATATACTTTTACATTTAGTTTATTTCAATTTTCATCATATAAATTTAATTTGAATTTAAAGTTTTTTCGAGTCAATGTTTCTGGTACAACTGAAGAAATTGGAATACGGAGAGCTGTCTGTGGTCCATTAACACTGATAGACATATCATTTCATCACCATGATACTTGTTGAATTACTCAGTTTGAATCTTCTCTAAGTAATCATGACTTCAAGTCATTAGACATTTTCAATCTTGCGAAGAATAATAATCAAAATATTGTTACAACCAATACTACTGCAATTACTAATGATTTTTTTTTCATTAAATTATATTTAATAAATAAAAATTTTTCTATCTGTAATCAGATAAATCAATCTTTGTTGTGGTGCTATGATAATCAGATTGAATTGAAATTCAAGTGACTATTTGCTTAAAAAAAATTTTTTGATTTTTGTTGTTATTTGATTATACTAAATTTATTTATTTCAAAAATATTGTCATGCTTGATTCACATACACATTTAAATTCTTGAACTCTATTCCAAGATTGGCAAAAACATATTTCTGATTTTGAAAAAGAATGATGAAATAGACTCGTAAATGCATGATCAGATTGGAAATATAATGAAAATTGAATCACGATTTGCAAAGAATATAAATGAAAATCTTATATCAAATGTACATTATGACTTCATCCACTGGAAGTAGTTGAGTGAAAAATCACGCAAGAAAATATTGATGAAGAATTGATGAGATTAGAAAATATGTATATAGAAAACAAAGAATATGTAGTTGCTATAGGTGAAATTGGGATTGATGTACATTACGATTGAGAGCCAAATTTGGAATTACAAAAAGAATTATTTGATAAACAGATGAAACTTGCGAGAAAATATGGTTTGCCTGTTGTTATCCATTCAAGAGATGACTTTGATTCTACATATGAAATATTGGAAAATTATAAAGATTTGAAAATCTACATTCACTGTCGGTGATATTGACCACAACAAATAGCAAAAGTTCAAAACAATTTTCCAAATTTATGGATTTGATTTTGCGGAAACACCACATATCCAAGTGCACAAAATCTCAGGGACAGTCTGAAAATGGTAAATTTAGATAAATTATTGATTGAAACAGACGCTCCTTATTTACCAGTAAAAGAGTTTAGAGGACAAACGAATACACCTGCTATGATTACACATTTATATGATTTTATTTCAGATTTTTTGTGAATAGAGAGAAGTAAACTTGAAAAGCAAGTGGAAGAAAATTTTGATAGATTGTATATTGCTACTTTCGTAGCCTGCCAATAGCCATTAGCTAATAGCTATTAGCTGTCCGATTTTAATCGGACCTATACTCAAATTCTGAAGTAGATTTCTTTGTCTACGAGTTCCCTCTTCGTTCATCGTTTTAGAGAAGAAATTTGTTTCATTATTTCAATTTTTTCTGGTGTATTCAATGGCGGATCTCAATATATTGTCCTACTTGTCAAAGAGAAAGGTCTTGACTGAGATCAGTTAATACTCATTTTCATGATTCACTTAAATATTTCTGAACTCTGTAAATCCATTTTGGTAAACTCTGGACTAAATTCATTTTCCAGGAATTCTGCATCTGGAGCTCAAACTTTTAGTGCAAATATAGTTCAGACATTACCAAATATTGTTTTTGAAAGATCTAAAGCCCCTCCAAGTCATTCTTTTTTTAATTGATCAATGTACTGATGTGCCATAGTAAGTCAAAGTCTATATTTTCTGGCTTCAGACAAAATACTTTCAAAAGACTGTGACACATAATTTTGGAATTCATCCACATAAAGGAAGAATGGGACTCTTTCATCTTCTGGGATTGCAGCTCTCCTCAATGCAGCAAGTTTGATTTGCATAGCTACCATTCTACCAATCAATTGGCTATTTGTCTCTCAACTTAATCATTTTGCTAATTTACACATTATTACTTTTTTCTGTTGCATCGCCTCACCAAAATTAAATGCAGATTTTGGTTGTCACACAACTCATCTAACATAAGTTGATGTAGTAAATGGTGAAAACTTAGCTTGAATAAACGGAATAATCTCTTGCTTTTCTCTATCTCACATTTTCTTGTATGTCTTATTCCACCGAGAAGCAATTACTGGATTTTTTACATTTCTAATTTTTGCTTCTGCAAAAGCATCATCAGTAAACAATCTCATTATATCCAAAAGAGTTCATCAATCTGGCTGTTCCATGAGTAAAAAACAAGAGTTACGAAAATAGTCCTGGATACGTGGACCAAAAATTTCACTTCAATACATATCTACAAACATTTCAACCATATCATTTGTAAGGACATCTCTTTCATCATCTGTCTTTGCTCAATCAAGTGGATTAAAAGCGATTGGATAATCTGTATTCGATAAATCAAAATAAATTAAATCGTCAATTCTTTCCTTTGGAAAATATTTCATTAGTGTATCAACCAAATCTCCATGAGGATCAATCACACAGAAACCATTTCATCTCCTCATATCCTCCTTTGCTTGAGTCAAAATCATAGTTGATTTTCATGTTCACGTCTGTCAGATAATATAAACATGTCTAAATCTATCTTTATCTGTCAAATAAACATCTCTCCTAACTCAACCAAAATCATTTCGTCATAAATGCATTCATTCTGTCGGTAAATTATCTGGAGCCGAAATGATTTTTCCAAGTTGCCACATAATACGCGGATTTTGATTAAATCTGGAATGAGGAAAATGGATAATTGAAGACAATTCTTTTATGTTTAGCATATTTTTTTTATCAAAATCTTTTAAGTCTTCAAATGTCGGATAATGTGTATAAAAATCTCTTAAAACAATATCTTTTGCAAACATTCTGATATCTTTAATTTTTTTCAATTTCAATGTATTTAATCAAATGTAATTATATTGGTTAAATAGCCTTCACATTTCATCTACCATTTTTGATGTCCTTGTTTTATCAGGAGACACAGCAAACACTCTAATTTTTGTCAGAAATATTTCATCATCCATTTTTTTATCAAAATCTTGCAATTGTGCCTGAGAAAAATCATGCTTATGTTTTTCTTCTTTATTTTTTTCATGTTTAGTATCTTCTTTTGATCAGGCCTTCCATATTTTTAAAAGCATGGATTTTCGCCATCAAAAATCTTTTCATTCTTTTATTTTTTCAGCCTTTTTTCTCATTTTTTTCAAAACACTTTCATGTAATGGTTGCACCAATATCTGCAAATCTAATCTCTCATCTTTATTTACACTATTGTATGCAGATAGAATACTGTCCATCGGATCTGCTTCAAAACTTTCATAGGTTTTGATAGGATGGACACTATCTTTTGTCGGATAAAATTGTCATCCAGACATATATTTTCATGCTTCCAAAAATTTTGGTTGTTCACATTCTTCTATAAATGCACTCGGATAAAATGCCGCTATCATCTTTTTTACTGTTGAAACATGTTCTTTTGGAATTCATAAAAAATATTTAATTTGTTCTTTTTCTGCTACGAGCTCCATACTAATGTAGTTGTTTCAAAATATTCTATTTTTTCGATTATCTTCGTATATACAATAAAAGTTTTTGAATACTTGATTCATCACTTCAATATTGTCTTTCATCTGCTGTGTATGGTCAGTCGCTTCAATATCTCCAGATTTTGCGGCTGCTTTTTTTTCTAATCTCACTTGTATAAATCTCAAATTTTCTGCTTGTTTGAGTGTGTGTTTTTGTTTAATATTTAAGAAAATTAATCTATATGCAGCCTTACCAGCGTAATATATAGCAAATATTCATCATATACACAATAATATTATCAATAATACAACCATAAATTCGTGAATAAAATAAAATTATCTCGTTTATTATTATAATAAAACATATAAAAAATGGAAAAAATTTATTATAATATTATTATTTTCTTAACCAAAAATCTTAAAAATATATATAATATTATTTCATAGTCTTTACTATTCATTTCAAATATGTTAGAATTTCTTTTTCAGTATTTCTATTTTTTATATCTACTAATACTCGATTCATGGCTAAACTAAGCAATTCTCAAATCTGTGGTCAAGCTGGGATTTTGAAATGTTTCATAATTTTTTTTCAATCTATCTGTAAATCTTTTTGAGTAAACTGTCATTCCTCTTTTTCCAAATCCTTTAACATATTTCTAAGTCCTTCAACATCTGTAATATCTGCACTATTTTGCATCGGATTATATTGACCAAGCCTATCTGCAATAGTGATGTCCAATAAGTTATTTACTTTTTCAAATCAAGCTTCACTATACAATTTACGAAGCTTTTTGATTCTATTTTCTTCGTTTGCGTTTAATATCTCTCATGGAACATGGTGATTGAATATATATCGGCAAATATCTTTGATTTCAGATTTTGAAAAAGTAAGTCTTGAAAAATCCTCTTTTGCTAATTCTGGTCATGAAACACGATGATTTAGAGGTCATGACAAAATTGCACGGATTTCTTCACGAGAAAGATTTTTTTCGTATGCTGCATACTGCCCTACTTTTCAGACATCGTGATAAAGCATTGAAAATCTGACAAGATAATCTTTGTTTATTTTTTGCAGATGATAGAGCGACATCAATGTATGTACATACACATCAAATGGATGATATCTGACTGGTTGATCAATGTTTTTTGTAGAATATACCGCTGGGAATACATATTCAAGCAACTTCACTTCATCGAGCAATGAGACGAAAGCAAATGGATCTCATGAAGTAAAAACCTTCATCAATTCATCGTGAATCCTCTCTTTGGATATATTTGGTACTAAATTTGCTAATTCTTTAATCGCTTTCCATGTGTCTGTATCTATATCGAATAAGGTAATTTTTGGCTTATCTCATTGATTATCTTTTAGCTTTTGATTTAGCACAGAAACAAATCTCAATGCACGAATTATCCTCAAAGCATCTTCTGTAAATCTCTTTTGAGGTTCTCATACACATTTAATCTTCCTATTTATAATATCTTGAATTCATTTGTGTGGATCGATGATTATACGAATTTTTGATTCTGTACTTCTATTTTTATTTACAAAATCTTCGTGCAATATGTCTACCAAATATGTAGCAAAAACTTGGTCAAAATTTCAATCTGGGAATATTTTTGAAATGTAATTTTCATCTTGGACGACTAAAAGATTTAGATCTGAGTAAAATATCACTCAATTATCTTTTAATGATTTTTGTAATGCAAATTCATCTTTAATACTTTTCTGTTCTTTGAATTCTTTGTTCAGATTGCTTTTTGGGAATTCTGCTGAGAAATAATAAATACAATTTATTGAAAAATCTCTCCTGTTTGAGTCAAGTATAATATCATTTTGCCAATTTATCATTTCAGGATGGCGATTGTCTGAATAATCATTTTCTGTGCGAAGTGGAGTCAACTCATATTTCAATTCTTTATTGTCTTTTGGAATCAATGTAATTGTCCCGAATTTCTCAGTGATAAAATGATGAATCTCGTCTTTTTGGATATTTTCGTAAATATCGGAAGGTTTTCATGCCATAGTAAAATCTACATCTGTGAGATTTTTTTCAATATCTAATAAGATGTCTCTGATACATCATCCAACCAAAAAAAGATTTGTATTTTGACATTTATCTTGAAGAAAGTTTATATGTTTGTCTAATATTTTTAGTCAGTCAAAGTTTAGCATTTATTTAATTTCAATTTTATTAATTTAAATCTTTTTTTGAAAATCATGTTTGTCTCAATATTGCTTGCAATGTTCATTCTGGTAAATCCTTTTTAGCACTGTGTTGAGGAATAGTCGTTCTTTTCTTTTGCAATTCATGATAAAGCACGGTATGACTTCATCTAATGTAATCCACAACCCATCAATGATTTTCTAGAAATTTTATTATTTCTTTAGATGTGTACGAGGTCATCTACAAACATATTTGAAATAAATGTATATTGATTCTTTAATAAGGAAACATTGTCTGTCTCATGCTTTTTTGCAGACTCCAAATATACTAAAATTGCTTCTTTTGTCATTTTTTGAGCATCTTCTATATCAACTCAATAGCTGATACAACCTGGCAATTCTACTACTTGTGTCGTATATCATCCATCAGATTCTTTTGTATAAATTACTGTATAATTCATTTTTTATATGATATAATATAAAAAATATTATTGCTGATTATACTTGAAAATTAGAAAAAATCAATTGAAAATTGTGTATTATATTGGTTATGTTGCCAATACAATTACAATTGCGTATTCACAGATATTTATATGCCTAAATTTTTGCAAATTTTAAGATTTTACCTATAATTATATCGCTATAGGATTTTATAACTAATAAAAAATATGATTGAAGCTTTAAAAATGGATGATTTATGAATTGAGCAAAAAAGAGGAAACCAAGTGGCTTCTTTTGATACTTTGGAATATGAAGATGTTTCAAGTAAATTACAACAAGAAAGGGATGATCAAAAAATAGAACAGTGACGACAAGCGACAAAACTCAAAATTTTGTTATCTTTAGAAAAATTTTGAATCAAAGAAGAAGATTTTGAATTGGTAAATAAAGATTGAACATTTGTAGTTATTTCTAATTCATCGTATTTTTCGTCAATCGTTGGATTAAATTGAATACAAGAAAAAGAAAATGGTAGAAGTACAAAAGATAGGAGTAAGTATGATGGATTTGATAAGCAATTGAATGATTCTTTGAAGTCAGGTATTTCAAAGGATGATGCTCAAAAACAATTGAAAAAATATTGTAAGGAAAATAATCTTGATTTTGAAAGTATGATTACATGAGGCGGTTCTATAATTTCTGAATGAGATTATCAATTTGTCTGAATAAAAAAGATTGTCTGAGATTCTTGAGATATTATTGAAAAAAATAGATAAACTATTGCACGTGAAAGTCAGCACATAAAATTCAATAGTTATTGTAAAGAAAAATGAATAAAAAAGACTTGAAATTTAGCAATATTAGATGAAGTTATTGCACATTGTTTTAATACTTATGATGGAAAATGAAATATAGATTTTTTGAAAATATTTAATGATATGGGAAAAAATGAAAATTACTTAAAAACATCATGAAATAAAAATTGGGAAGACTATAATGCTGAATTAAAAGGAATAGTGGAAAAAGTAGAAACAGAATTACAAAAAGAAAAACACAAAAACCTGTCTTTTCAAGAACAAATTGTCAGTGTTATGAAAAGTTTAATTGAAGAATACAGAAATAAATGAAATAATATGAATCTAATATAAAATTCAGATGTTGTAATTTTAAGATTTTACATTTCACATAATGCTTTATTTTCTTTTGTTCCGTACAATTTAGCTCTATAGTAGCTTGCTAAATATATTCCAAAAAGTGCTGTAAATGGATAAACTATCATCCTATCTACGAAACTATGCAACACAAATCATTCTATACTGAGTCAAATCATTCCGAGTGAAAATGCAAAAATTACTAGCGAAAGATGTTTCATCTCTTTTGATTTAGTTTTATCTACATAATCTTGTCTATATGCTCTGAATCATATAAAATTTAGGTACAAATATAATGCCATCCAACCAATAAATGCAATCAATCAATATTCAATCCAAATTTGGAGATATTGATTTTCTGGATTATATTCTTGTCATTCTTCTAAATGATGGGAAGCTGGTCATGCACTTGCAGCTCACTGTCATAAGAATGGCTTCTCTTTAATTTTATTTACAGCAACAACGAGTTCTTTGATATGTCATGTATTTGAATAATCTCTGTATATTATCTGATCTCTTCAATAATATGTCACTACTCATAGCAAACAAATAATTGGAATCAAAAAGCTCAAAAATAATTTTTTATTTTGTTTCCGATAAAGAGCAAAAAATAATATTACAGTCTGAGCAAACCAAGCTCATCGTGCTGCACGAGAAAATGTAGATAGCAAAACTATTCAATATAATCATCATCGGATAACCCAATTTTTTGTGCCTTTTTTATACAAAACAAACATAAAAAACAATGGCCAAAATGCGACCAAAAAAAATCACAAACTAATTGGTCTCTCGAATAAAAATTGATTACGGACAAAACCATCCTTGTATTGTGTATAATACGCCACTGGTGGCTGTTCTCATACTTTTCACTCGTAATTCCATTGATTGTATCAAAATAGCTCGATAAATGCTGGACAAAGTCGTATAATTCATCGTCGAATCAGTGCTCATCACAGTAATCGTTTGATAATTTTGGAATATCGTTCTCATAATTTTTCAGCTCTTATATTGAAAAATAGGTATGAAATGACATAAAACAATATAAATATAAAATAACCAAACATACTGTATCTGATTGAGAGTACAAAATTTGAAATCGATGAATTGAATAATGAAATTATAAATGCTACGAGAATTGTCAGACAGAAAACTATCACAAATCGTTTGAGTGGAAAATCTTCCCACATTTTTTTGATTTTTTCTTTTTCAACTCTTTTTGCCAAAAATCGAATCACAAATATCGTCAGAGCTACAATCAAAAATTCTTTCCACATCCAAATCAAAGTCCAAAATTTCCCATCTCGTCAAAGTCTAAATGTCACAAAAGTTTGCAAGAAAAATTGGAGTAATAATACTCCGAGGAATACTTTGGTTATCACAACGAGATTTTTTTTGATTCGATTTAGCATTTTGTGATTTTTATGGATAAATCAATATTGAATTTATATGAAAAAATACAAAATATTCAAGATTAAAGAAAACATTATTTTTATATTGACTTTTATTTATATAAAAAGTATGCATACCACTGTCCTCCTTTTTGAAAGTAGGTGTATTTTTTTGATAATTTTCCTCCTAATTTACGAAAGAGGCAAAAGTCTTTTTGGATTTTCCTCCTTTTCAAAGGAGGGGGACCGCTTGCGGTGGAGGATTTCTTGTTTTTTCTTTTAAATCCCCACCCTCCCGATAAATCCTCCGGCGCGCCGAGAGTCCTCGACCCGGGACGGGATCGGGAGGGATGGAGCCCCTTTACAAAGGGGCAAAAGTCTTTTTTGATTTTTGTAATTCTATTCTCCTTTCTTCTAATGTATCTTCCAAATCTATCATAACACCTTCTAAACGATAATTTATATCTTCATTTGAGTATCTAATAATTTTAATTCATAAGCTATTTAAATATTCTATTCTTTCTTCATCTTCTTCTCATTTCCAATCATGGCTTAAATCATCAATTTCTATTCACAGTTTTAATTTATCGCAGTAAAAATCTAGTATATAATTTCATATCGGTTTCTGTCTTAAGAATCTATATCATGTTTTATCTTGTTTTAATACTATATGCCAAATTTTTCATTCAGCTTCAGTTTGATTTTTCCTATTTGTTCTTCAATATTTTTTGAGATATGGATTATACTGAATTATCATTTATTGTTATTGTATGTAAATTAAATCCCCAGTCACTTCGTGACAGCCCCTTTGCAAAGGGGCAAAACTTTCAGATTTCCCTCCTTTTCAAAGGAGGTGGCTCGTAGAGCCGGAGGATTTTATTGTTCTTTGCTATTAAATCCCCACCCCGCAGAATTGCGGGGAGCCCTACCGCATTGCGGCATAAACTTTACAAAGGGGCAAAACTTTTAGATAATTTTCCTCCTACTTTACGAAAGAGGCAAAAGTCTTTTTGGATTTTCTCCCCTTTTTAAAGGGGAAACGGCGAAGCCGAGGGGATTTTTACACATTTACACTTAAAAATTCTTGAATTATAAATAAGAATATTTATATTTATGTTGCCCTAAATTTGAGAAAATCTTTTCAAAAAAGAGAACATTTTCTCCTACAATACAGAGAAAATCTAGACATCTTGTATGTGGATAATTCTTTGTGTTGTAGGAAAAGATTTTCTTAACAATTTTGAATTTAGGGCACCACTACAAGGTGTCTTTTTTTATGTTAAAAATTTTTTAATGAGGTATCTAGGAAATAAGAAAAATCTATTAAGTGAAATTGATAATTTAATTAAAGCTCATTGTTCGGGAAATTGTGAAATTTTTTGTGATGCCTTTTGTGGAACTTGAGTTGTCTGAGAGTTTTTTAAAAACAAATATTCAATAATATCTAATGATATCCAATATTATAGTTTTATATTATCTCAAGCAAAGTTAAATACACCTGATTTAAAGTTTAAAAACTTATGATTAAATCCTTTTGATTTTTTTAACAATACTAACAGTAAAGAAGAATGATTTATTTATAAAAATTATTCTCCAAAATGAGGTAGAATGTATTTTTCAGAAGAAAATGCTTCAGAGCTCATGAAAAAAATTTTTTTTCAATGATATAAATATAAATTAGAGTTGGTTAATTAATTTTTCCTTAAAAATTTATAAAATAATTAAACAAAATTAGAAGAATGGTATATAGAAAATAAGATATCAGATATTGAATATTATTATTTAATTGCATGTTTGTTAGAATCTGTTTCTAAAGTTGCAAATATCGCCTGAGTGTATGGTGCTTTTTTAAAGACACGAGACCCTAGGGCTGTTAAATCTATGCAATTTTTAAAAATTGATAGTAAGGAAACTAGTAAAAAAGCGATTGTTTATAATGATACTATAGAAAATTTAATATGTAATATTGAGTGAGATATACTTTATTTAGACCCTCCATATACAAAGAATCAGTATTCAGTTCAATATCACTTATTAGAAACTATAGCAAAATATGATGCACCTATTATTGCATGAAAATGATGATTAAGAAACACCTCAGAGACATCTTCTTTATGGTCAAGAGAATGAGATGTACATGTGGTTTTTGAAAAGATTATTTCAAATGCTAGATTTAAACACATCATATTAAGTTATAACTCAGATTGATTAATGTCAAAAAAATTTATTGAGGCTACATTAAAAAGATATTGAAAAGAAGATAGTTATGAACTGGTAAAAATTCCATACAAACAATATAAGAATCACCAAACTTGAGAAAAAGAAAATCATTATGAATATTTGTTTTATGTTGAGAAAAAAGAAAGAAAATATGTAAGTTATGCTTCACCATTAAATTATCAATGATGAAAGTATGATTTAGTAGATTTTATTAAATCAAATTTACCTCAACAAAAAATTAATACTTTTTTTGATGTGTTTTGATGATGATATAATGTATGAGTGAATATAGATGCTAATAAAATTGTTTATAATGACATTAATCATAAAGTTGCTGAATTGATAAAGACATTCTATGATACGGATTTGCAAGAGTTGGCTAAATATATTATGAAAGCAAAAAAACAGTATAAATTAGAAATTTGAGATAAAGAAAAATATATGGCATTAAGGGATAAATATAATTCAATTCCTGAAAGTGAAAGAGACCCTAAGATGTTGTATATGCTTATACTTTATTGATTTAATCAACAAATTAGATTTAATTCTTCCTATGATTTCAACAATCCAGTGTGACCAACATGATTAAATGATTTGATGTTGGAAAAATTGATAAGTTTTTGTTCAAGAATGAAGGAACAAAATATAGAGTTTATGACATCAAATTTTTTTGATGTAAATTTTTATAAGGAAAATGATTTTATTTATTGTGACCCACCATATTTGATTACATTGTGAAGTTATAATGACTGAAAGAGATGATTTAATTGACGAAGTAATAAAGATGAAATGAGCCTTTATGAGTATCTTGAAAAAGTAAACAAGGATAGTGTAAAATTTATGTTATCAAATGTATTAGAGCATCGTTGAAAAGAAAATTTAATTTTAAAAGAATGGATAAAAAGAAATGGATTAAGAGTTATTGAATATTGAAAAAATGCTCGTTGATGAAGAAAAGAAATTTTAGTAGTTAATTATTAAAATATGATTGATATAATCTTACCTGATAAGTGAAATTTATTACAAGATTTAAATGATACTATACTTTCTGATTTATGTAAGCGTATTTTTTGAACAAGAAATTTTAATAAAAAATATGAAAATAGAAGAAATTGACGTTATATTAAAGCATATAGAAAAGATGACGATGAAATGCATATTGTATGTTTTTCAAATCCAAATAATGATGCAAGAAATGCAGTTTTAATGCAATTTATTTCTCCATCTTATATAGAATATGATAAATGTATAAATAAAAAGAAAAACTTTGATATTTATTTGTTAAGACCATGAAAAAACGATAAGACAAATTATATAAAATTATTTTATAGATGTTTTTTAACTTTATGAATAAATGTTCTTCAGCTTAAAGAACTATGATTTTCCGATATTAAGCCTTTTACAGACTATTATGATTTAAAGGAATTTAGAAATATAAATCGTGGATATAATAGAGCGAATGAATCAACCTATTTTACAGATGATGATTATCAAATTTCTTTTTACTGAAAAACCTTTTGAGCTAATGCTATGGAATCAACTTTGTTGGCATTAACATTAACTAAAATAACAAATAAAAAAATAGTTTTCTATAATGTTTTTGATAATGATTCTCAAAAGATATCAGAAAAACAAGAAAATTTATTAAAGAAGAATTGAATAAGTTTCTGAGAAAATATTTTTGAATTAAAGAATGATTGAATTGACTTAAAACAGGATGAAAAATCGTTGAGGGATACTCCAAAATTTCATTATAATCTTCTAAAAAAGTTCTGAGATAAAAGATGCTATTTGTGTGGATGTAATCTAGAACATATGATTATAGGTTCTCATATTGAAAGAGTTACAGATATTACACATTCAAATAAATATTCAGATAAGGAAAAAATAGAAAGAATTGTTGATTGAGATAATGGATTGTGGTTGTGTGCAAATCATGATAAACTTTTTGAATATTGAATGATATACTTTGAGTGAAATAAACTAAAAATATCTCCAACTATTGAAAAGGAAAATTTATCAAAGGAATTTATTAATAAATCAATATCTGATTTTAGAAATCTTTATTTTTGAGAGGATTGAAATTGAGAATTCACAATAAATCTAGAGGATTTTAATGACAAAATGAATGAATATTTAAAATTACATCATTCTCGTATATATGGATCGATGTAGAAATTAGCACCAATATAATTTATCAGGAGTTTTTGCTCATTATTCAATTTTTCAGAATAGATTTCTATATTTTTCAATATTATCTAACATTTCTTGATTTTCTTTGAGAATAAATCTGTTTGTTTTGGTTTTACACAAAAATCGATATTTCATGGAATATCTGTCGTATCAA
>CALCYP010000119.1 GCA_937906635.1 uncultured bacterium
ATTTCCAATTCCTTGCTGAGGGTTTCACCCTCAGCTATTTGATATTTCGTCCCTCTGGGACCTCTCAATGGATTGTTGTAAAAAAAATCGTCAAAAAAAATATATCTTTTTTCAAAAAAACATTTGACAACAAAAATCAAATCTTTATATTAAAGAAAATTTATTCTTTAATTATACAAAAATGACAGAAATTGCTACGAAATTCTCGCTTTTTGATAAATTTACTATTAGAAAGATTTATCATGATGCAGATCGATATTTTCCGATTCGAGATATTGTTTTTGTCCTGACATGAAGCAAAAATCCAACAGATTATATCAAAAAAATGAAATCCAGAGATTTGGAACTTGCTAAAGGGTGGGGACAAATTGTCACCCCCCTTTGGATTGATACCAGTTGATGACGCCAAAAAGTAAATTGTACAAATACAAAATGAGCATTGAGATTGATACAATCAATTCCGTCTCCAAACGCAGAGCCATTTAAGCAACGACTTGCATCATTGTGAAACGAGAGAGTCGAAGAATTGACCAATCCAGGACTATGAATTGATAGAGCAAAAGCCAGAGCAGTCATGGTTTGGAAAAATCAATGAAAAGATGATAGATGGATTTCATCAAGACTACAAAGCATCCAAACCAGAAATTCTTTTACAGACATTTTAAAAGAAAGATGAATAAAAAATGGCTTTGAATATGCAATTTTAACAAACAAAATATATGATATTTGACTCGGTGTGGAGTGATGAGCTAAAAAATATAAACAAATGAAATGATTAAAAAAGACAGACAATCTTAGAGATAATATGGATATGCTGGAAATTGCAATAGTTGATTTAGCTGAAGCATGATCCAATGAAATCATAAAAGCAAACTGAAGTAAATGATTTAATCAAGTCCAAAATGATATAATTTCTGGCTCAGAAATTGCATGAGCAGCCAGAAAACAAATTGAAGAAAAAATTGGAAAAAAAATCTCCACTCCTGTCTCCCTTACGAAGACGAAAGATTCCGATTTATCGGAAAGGGATTAAGTATGTTCAAATCAACCTCCCCTTCCCCTCCTTACGAAGGAGGGCTTTCTATCCCACTTTGCAAAGTTTTTTCCTATTCCACATTTCTCGCCGAGGGTTTCACCCTCAGCTATTTGATATTTCGTCCCTTCGGGACTATCCCTAAAATCACATAGTCGCGAAGCGACAATTCCTTGTTTAACCCATGGGTACTCAGTCGCGAAGCGACGATTCCTCTAATATATCGTTATTTAACCAACGACTTTAGTCGTTGGGTACAAATATCCAGAAACATAAAGTCGCGAAG
>CALCYP010000120.1 GCA_937906635.1 uncultured bacterium
AGGCAAAACTCGACCTTTACTACATCCAAAATCGAAATTTGTTTATGGACTTGTACGTAATCCTTGCAACATTCAAGGTAGTATTTAAGGGGAAATAAAGAAAATTTTTGATAAATTTGTTTGATTTTTTGACAAGAATTATTATAAAATATGCGATATTTTATCAATATACATTTTTGAATATGTTAATATTTATAGATGAAGCTTGAGATCCTTGATTTAAATTTGAAAGACATTCTAGTAAATATTTTAGTATTTGAATGGTAATTTTCAACGATAATGATGAAGCAGAAGCTTGTGATACAAAAATAAAAATAATCAGAAAAGAATTAAATTTACCTGAAAATTATGAATTTCATTACAAAAAGGACTCAGATCGTATAAAAAAATATTTTTTTGAAATGATAGCCCCATATAATTTTTTTTATTATTGAATTATAATCAATAAAGAATTACTCATATCAGAAAATTTACATATAAAAGAACCTTTTTATAAATATGTTTGTTCTTTAGTTTTTGAAAATGCAAAAGAGAAAATTAATAATGCCACAGTAATCATTGATTGAACATATGACAAAGATTTTGAACAAAGTTTTCAAAGATATCTAAAAAAGAAATTTAATGTAAAATCTGATTACAGAATCAAAAAAGTAAAAATGCAAGATTCAAAAAAAAATAATCTTTTACAGCTTGCAGATTATATTGCCTCATGATTACATCGTGAACATGGATGAAAAAGAGAATCATTCATGAAATATATTAAGCATAGAGAAATTTATGTACAAATTTGGCCAAAACAAAAATCCACACCTATCTCCTAAGAGAAAGCTAAGAGCCAAGCTCTACCTTTTCGGTGTGGATTCAATTCCATCTTTAGTATACACAAATTTTTTCAAAATGCAAATCTTTTTTCACTTTTTTTGACAAGTTTTTTAGTAATAGAACAATAAATTTTTTACATTCAAGGTAGTATTTAAGGGAAAATAAAGAAAAAATTTAAAATAAGAAAGGCTATCTTTTTCAATAAACAAAAACAAACATTAACTTGAAAAAAGAGACTATTTAAATAATAAAAGAATTGCTAACGAATAGCCGTCAAAAGACTGCTATAAAAATCAATAACTGACTTTTAACGATTAAAGGTAACAAACGACATCATAGTTCGTGGGAATAATACCTTTGCCGTTAAAAGCAGTCTTGTTATTCGTTAGCACCATGGATTATGGTGTCTTTTTTTGTATAAAAAATTAATATGATAAAAAAAACATGAATTAATTGAGTCTCCTTATTTGCAAATGTTTGAATTGCAGAATTTTATTTAAAACAAAATTGAATTGATATAAAAGTAGCAAATGAATTAATAAATAAAAGATGCTTATTATATAATTACTTTTATCCAGATGTCGATATGGTCTGTTGAGATATATCGGATAAGAATATTTATGACAAAATTTTAGAAAAAGCCCGGAAAAATAATTGTAAATTCTTATTGGCTACACCACCATGTCAATGAATGAGTATCGCATGACAAAGAAATTATTCAGATCCTAGAAACTCGTTAGTTTTGAAAGCTATAGAAATGATAAAAGATTTAGGTGTAGATTATGCAATAATAGAGAATGTTCCAAAAATTATGACATTATATGTCGATTACCAATGAAAACAGATGTTAATAAAAGATTTAATAATATCAGAATTATCACCATTAGGATATAATGTTTTACCTGTAATTTTAGATGCAGCAGATTACTGAACACCACAATATAGAAAAAGAGCATTTTTCCTAATTTCAAAAAAATGAACACGGAAAATACCAACTAAACAAAAACAAATTACAGTAGAAGAAGCTATCTGATTCTTACCATCATTAGAAAGCGGAGAAACATCAAAAATCCCATACCATTATGCAAAAACACACAATGAAAGACAAATATTAGCCATGAAACATACTCCAACATGATGTTCAGCACATCACAACAAAATCTATTATCCAAAAAGAGAAGATTGATCAAGAGTAAAATGATATGATACAACATATAAAAGAATTGATCGAGATAAACCAAGTCCAACAATAACAATGTCATGTTGATCAATATCGTCACAAAACAATGTTCACCCATGAAGATTAAAACAAGATTGAACATATAGCGATGCAAGAGTTCTATCATTAAAAGAATTATTCATATTAATGTGATTACCAGAAAACATTAAAATACCAATGGAAGAAGACCGATGCTCCGATAATTTAATAAGACAAGTAATCTGAGAATGAATACCACCAAGATTGGTAGAAAACATAGTTAAAAATATGCCAAAATAATATTTATAAGAAAATATCAAAAACATGAGCAACTGGACAATTCCACAACACTGTTTACAAATACAACCATTTAAAGAAGTTTTATGAATAGTTAATGATTACAGTGGTGTTACAATAACCGAAGAAATAAAAAATGATATATTAGGTAAATTAGAAGAATGTTGATTATATAAACCAAGAAACAATTGAAAATATTGAACTTGAACAGCATGACACAAAATAGATGAGCCACATTTTTACTGATGACTATATGTATCATCATGAAAATTACACATTTCAAATTATTGAATATTATTGTTAGACAATCGAGATAATACAAAAAAAAGAGCAGAAATTTTTTGTTCAATGCTCTTTTCTGTACAATTTCCAAATCTTGCAAAAGCTAAAATGGACCCAAACATAAAATTATATCCTTTTAGAATACTATTTCAGTATTTAATCGATTATAAAAAAATCGACATTGTAACATTTTCTCAGTTCTTTTACAGATTAAAAACTATGAAAAATGAATCAGAATACAAAAAATTGGTTGATGAAATAAAAGAATTTTCAAACAAAAATAAAGAAGAAAAAATAAAATATATATATTATAATATAGAAGATTTTATTAAAAATTATGTAAGTTGTAAGTATTGTTTCACTTTATTAAACAATTTCTGAATATTAAAAATAAAAGAGAACATGAATTCAGAACGATGAAAGTTAAAGTCACCCAAAAGGAAATCACCAACACACATTAAAAATATATATGTAGAATTAAATAGTGATATAGAAGAATACATAAAAATAATGTTAAATAAATATACAATGTATGATGAAATAAAAACTTGAAATTTAAAATCAGAATTGTCTAGGAAAATTTCCAATTTTATTGCCCCAGAATCATTATACAACATAAAAGAATCGTCATTATCAAGCTCATTAAGTAAACGAATAAATATACCAGAAATGTTGATTACAACCGCGACAAACTCAGAACGTTGGTCTGAATTTGAAGAAGTAATAACAGATGCTTTTAATGTTTTCTCAGATATTAAAGCAGAAAGAATATGATGACCTTCTGAACCTGATGTATTATGTGAATATAATGAATATTGCGAATATTACTGAAACCACAAACACATGTTCACAGCAGATGCAAAATCCACAAATAAAAAATTAAATGGTATAAATTCTTGAAGATTAATTTCTCATAAAGAAAAATATTGATGAGAATTTTCATTAGTAATAACACCACATTGGGTACCATCAGCAGAAATAGATATACATTGAACCCCCATTTGCCTATTATCATCATATGCACTAAGTGATATAATAAAAATATGAATTATGAAACAATTCAAAAAAGAAGATTTTTCATTTAACGAAATTTACGATGTAATTATCAATAATTTATGATGTGATATAAGTGATGAAATATATAAACTAATTGATAAACTATCATGAGTAAATCAAAGCATACTAGCATAACAAATTAGTAATTATAACTCAAAACAGCAATGAGCTACATATCAAATAAAGAAATAACTAAAATTTACAACATATTACAATCAACTGTGGATGTAATTTTGGAACAACACAAAATAGATTCATTCAAAAATAAAAAATGAATTTTCATCAATTTAAAAGATTTTCACAAAGTATACATTTCCACATATAACCCATCATTATTTACTTATACAGAAAAGAAAAGTAGTAAGCCAAAAAAATTTGCATTTCAAAAAATTTTGACCATAATGAAATTGTTGGAGTAAATCCCTATACGTCGATTGCCGGAAAGGTGGTCCATCCCGAATTATCTGGATCGCGGTACGTATAGGGTTTCCTTTTAATTAAAAATTTGCTTTTCTAAAATAATTTGTCTCAAAAATCAAGAAAAAAGGTGTCAACCAAAAATTTTTCATTTGTCAGACTGCGTTGAAATTACTGACAAAAATATGCCAAATCTGTACCATAGATTCATCATAGATTCGGAAACTGTTGA
>CALCYP010000121.1 GCA_937906635.1 uncultured bacterium
CCGCTTTGGTTCCAAAAGCTGAAGTTGAATGAGAAATGTGAGATACTTTCATGTGACTACAAGCTAGGATGATGTCTCAAGGATTGAGAAAATTGACATGAGTGCTCGCAAAAACATGAACAATCTGTGTATTCATCAATCAAATCAGGATGAAAATTTGAGTTATGTTTGGGAATCCAGAAACTACTGCTGGATGAAATGCTCTGAAATTCTTTGCATCTCAGAGAATAGAAATCAGGAGATGAGACAAAGTCACAGATGACAAAGAACAAGTATGATATTTTGCAAAAATTAAGACCGCTAAAAATAAAATTTTTGCTCCATTCAAGACTGCAGAGATCCCTGTAAGACGATGAATTTGATACGACCATATGTTTGATATAATCGAAGCATGATTAATTTTGAAACTTATCAAAAAATCTGGAGCTTTCTATGATTACAAAGGGGTAAAGACTCAATGAAAAGAAAAAATGGTCCAAGCATTAAGTGAAGATAAAAAATTATTGGCTTGATTAGAAAAAGATATTGAGCAAGCTATCACAGATATGAGGACTTGAAAGAGAGTTTTGGATGACGATTCTCTAGAAGCTGTTTGAGATGATATCGAAGCAAATTCAAGCGAAATCGATGATGTATTAAAAGATATGGAATAAAATTTTTACACAAAGTATGATAAGATATATAGACCGATGATTATACAATCATCGGTTTTTTGTAAACAACAAATTATGTCAAAATTTATCTTGAAAATATAATAAAAATTTATATATTTCATATGTCATCCCTTTGGGATTTTCCTCTATCTTTCTTACATCGCTCAGGGTTTCGCCCTGAGCTAAGAAAATTTCGTCCCTCCGGGACTCTTTTGATTTATCAATTGAATATTATCAATATTGCTCAGGATTTACACCCTGAGCTGAAAGATGTCATCCCTTCGGGATTCTTCCCTATTCCACATTCCTCACTGAGGGTTTCACCCTCAGCTATTTGATATTCCGTCCCTCCGGGACTAGAGCCCTGAAAGGGCGAAATAGATTCAGCTGAGGGCAACGCCCTCAGCTAATATAGAAACAAATTAGAAGCCCCAACGGGGTGGCATATTTATTCATAAATAAGGTTAAAAATGTCGTATACAGCCATTTATTTGCATTGCATATTTGCAACAAAAAATAGAAAAAGATTTTTATCGCCAGAACACGATAATGAATTACAAAAATATATTACATGAATTATTCAGTCTCCTGAATGCAACTGTAAAGTATTAGCCATCAACAATGTGGAAGATCGTATTCATATATTAGTAAAACTACATCCATCGATTTCAGTTACAAAGCTCATGCAAAAAATAAAAAGCAATAGTTCAAAATTTATAAATGAAAAAAATCGATATCCATATAAATTTTCTTGGCAAAATTGATATGCTTGTTTTTCTTATGCAGAATCACAAATACAGAATGTCATAAATTATATAGAAAATCAAAAGGTACATCACAAACAAACCGATTTCAAAGATGAATAGTTAGATGTATTGAAAAAACTTAATATTGATTTTGATGAAAGATATTTGTTTGAATAATTTTATTTCACCTCGATATTCAAAACTCAAATTTTTTCTCATCAAAGTTTGATTACCAATGCACTTTTTCATTCTTTCAGTCAAGTAACTTCTACTTTTGCTTTTCACTTTGTGAGGAGTTGTAATGATGTGATATCTACTGAAATATTGTCATTATTTGTAATGAAATCGAATGGAACTTGCAAAATTCAGTTTGAATAATATTCTCTATTTTCGCTTGTTCATTTTTTGAATACTTCGATATCCAAAGTCACTGTCTCTCAAAGCCTCAAATTTCTTGTATTTAGCTTTGATTTCATCTCTACATCTCGCTGTGTCATGAAATGCTGTGGCATTGATGTCAATTTACTGAAATCCAATTTTAACACTTCTGGATCTTTTGTCTCTTCTGTTTTTTGTTCGTTATTTTGAGATGGAATTTCTGATTCTGTTGGTCTAATCTCTTCTGTTTGTTTTACTTGTTGCTCTTCATCTGGCTGTGTTGCTGGCTGATCCTCTACTTTATTTTCTTCTGTTACGTCATTCTGAGGCGTAGCCGAAGAATCTTTATTTTGATTATTGGATTCTTCGCTATTATTATTGTTAGAATTATTATTGTTAGAATTATTATTTTGATTTTCATTTCATGTATTATTTGAATTATTGTTTGAATTGTTGTTTTCTGTATTGATTGAAGAATTATTATTTGAATTGTTTGTTTGATTTTCTACTTTACCAGTATTTTGTGCTGAATTGTGTCATGTTTCAGTTGAAGCAACAATTCATGTATTTACCACCACATTACTTTGATTTCAAGTGTTTTCCGGTTCGTCTTTTTCTTCTTTTACAGTACTATAAATTGTCGGTTTGTCTGCTTCCGACTTTGGAATTCATTCTAAAATTTTGATTGGATCGTATTGATACTTAAATAATTCATCTCTACACAATCAATTTTGGATTATCTTATAATGTCATTTACTTAAATCACTACAATTTGTGTATGAATACGCAGGTCTTCATCAATTGTCTTTGTCTATCTCAAAATGTACATGGTATCATCAGAGAGCTCATGTAGTATTTCCAGAATTTCAGACTGTTCAAATTTTCTGTCATTTCGTTACAGATTGTCATGCTTCTACTTCAATAGTATCCATATGCGCATACACTCAATATATAATCTCTCCGTCATAGATATACTTAATCCTAACTAAGTTTCCATATGCAGAATTTCGTCATGCAGAATAAACTACTCAATTTCAAATCGAATAAAGCGGTGTTCAACGAGCAGTCGCTATATCAATTCAGGCATGTGCTCAAATTTCTTGATTCCATGTATCTGAATATGGAGCTGCTCGCAATGTCGTATAAATAGATCTATATGTAGTATTTTTCATATATGTGGAATAATTTGCTCATTTTATTATTGGTAAATTTATTTTACAAGATTCGTCCATATCTTCAAAATATTGTGTCCTACATTCAAGTGTAGATACTTGTGTTAATGGGTATGAGAAGCTTGTATTATTTGGCAATGATCAACTATTTCAAGCGTGCATTAGACTAAAAAAAGCAAAAAATCAAACAACAATCAATTCTCACAAATGTATTCAAATATGTTTTACATGTGTGTGTAATCTATATATTCTCGAAACATGTCTATGAACAGCATTGATGTGTCTCGCGACATGCTTGTGTATATGTTTATGTAGTCTTGCATGGACTTTTTCATACAGACTATTATCTCAATCACTTGCCATACATTCAATTACGATATAAAATAGTCAGCTGTCGACAGTCTGCAGTCAGCTGTAAATGCTGTAGACTGAAGACTGTAGACTATAGACTGACTTAATTATACTCCAAAATGAAAAAAAATGCAAATTTTTGAGGACTTTTTTCGTGTTAGCTGATAGCTAATAGCTTATGGCTGATAGCGAGTGGAACATCTCTAAGTATTAAAATATTTTTATATCAAATCTTTTGGGGACTTTTTTC
>CALCYP010000122.1 GCA_937906635.1 uncultured bacterium
TCCCGCAAGCGGGTCCTCCTCCCCGTAGGGGAGGAATGTCTTGAGTGATTAGGGGAAAAATCCCCCTCCCCCGATTTCATCGGGGACTCCCCCTAACAGGGGAGGAAAACCCCCACTCCCGCAAGCGGGTCCTCCTCCCCGTAGGGGAGGAATGTCTTGAGTGATTAGGGGGAAAAGAAGGGGTCGAAATGACAACAGATTGTGTATATTTCTTATTTGTTTGGTTGTATTTTTGATTTTTTATTTATTTTGTCAAATTGTATTTTTGGAAAAAAAATAGAAATTTTGCAAAATTAATATTTAGGAATATAATTTAGTAAATGATTTTATCTGGTAATGAAAGGACCTATAAAATGACAGGATTTAAGCATCATAAAATTTGAAAGAGATGAAACAAATTTTTGAAAGCAATATTTATTTTGCTTTGATTTTTTTGACTTTTAATGTTGATTTCTGGTCAGAGTGACATATATGCTGCTACTAATTGAACTAGTACAAATGGTAAATTTTTGACTGGATGATTTTGGAGTAGTGATCCTACAGATGAGGAAATAAAAGATGCTTTGTATGGGACAAATAGTGCTTATACCAAGTGATGGCTTAGTAATCCATGTAATACGGGGAATATGACAGTAGTAAAGCAGCCTGCCACGGCTACTCAATTACCTACACTATCGCAAAATACAATCTATGTTTTGCAAACATGAGCTATCACTATATCGGATACAAAAGCTATCCCAAGCTGTACAGCGATAGTTAGTAGTGTGGATGGAAGTACGACCATATATAGTAATAGCCAACTATTAAACCAAGGTATGTTTTATACCAATAGATGAACAAATTGAGTCATAATAGACAATATAAGTTTTGAATGAAGTAAAACTTCAGCTAATGGAAATCATGCTAGAAATGCTTATTGTATACGTTTATATTGAGATGATGCAGACAATGGGATAACACACAGTATTTCTGTAAATAATAGTAAAGTAGCAAGATGTGATAGGTGAATATATGTGTGAAATGCTAGTAAAATTGAGAATGTTAATTTAACCAATATTACTTTGGTAAATAATTGAACATATTGAATTGTTGTGGATTACGGAGTTAATGTGAATATAAATAATGTAGTTTGACAATCGGATACTGAAATATATTTTAATGGTGGATCGAATTCTACAATAAATAATGTAGCATTTTATAACTTATACCATAATAATATATATTTTAATTGATGAACATGATTTGTGGTAAACAATGCGATTGCAAGGATATATACGACTACAAATGGATGTATTACAAATAATATTATATGATTTATTTCCTCATCAAATTCAACTTCTATAAAATGTAAAGTTTATGGAAATTACCACATTCCACAGATTGGTAGCTGTCCGAGTTCGGCGGTACAGTTACAGTGAGCAAACACTTCTTTACAATGGTTGGCAGGCTCTCAGTCAAATATATGATGCTATAATTGGAATTATGTAGTAAATCCTATATGATATTACAATAATAATCAATATCCTTTGCTTAGTTGGATTACTGATCTTACTTATTTGACTCAATGATGTAGTTGAGAGTCTTTAAATTGTTACGCTATCACGAATATTTGATGAACATATGATTCAGTTGCTTCAAATTATAAATATTCATATGGTGAATCTGTCCCAACACAAAAGCAACCAGTTAGATGGAATGGGACAACATTGAGTAATTGGAATACAGATTGGAGTTCGACTAATTTTATCTGATCGAATATTCCAAAAGTAACCGCTACATCTACATTGCCTACTACAGTAGGAGCTACTACTTCTCTGACAGTCAACTCTACTAGTAGTTTGATAAGCAAATATAATGTACTCGGACCACATATCACAACTCAAATATATAATATAAATAAATGAACAAATACTACTGTGACATGGAGTAATTGAGACGGACCAAAAGCAGTAATTTTCCAAGTGACATGAGCAAATTATTATGCTATGCATTTTATGGGAGAGACAGAGAAATCTACTAGTGGGCCATCATTTACTCTAAATGGAACAACTATGTATGAATGTACAACTACGACATGGACTGCATTTTCAAACTATAATGCAAATCCTGTCAGTTCAAGTCCATATAGGTATATGTTGCCATGAAGTTCTAATTATTCTAATTGGACGGATAATGCTAATATATCATATACTGCATGAAATGTAGCAGGAAATTATACTTTCACAGGACAAGCGATAGATGGAAACGAACTTACGACTACACATACGGGGACTATCGTAGTAAATAATGTGGCCCCTTCAGCGAATAATTTCACATGATCTAGTAGTGTGTGAAGTACAGCAAAGACAGGAAATCGAAAAAATTTATCAAATGCGACAGAATGAAATTGTGGAAGTGGTAGTTTGACAGCTACTGTGTATAGTCAGTGAAGTCAATGAGTATGTAGTATATCTTCAAATAATATTACTTATACACCAAACTCTAGCAGACCTGGATGAACAGACCAATGTATTATCAGGATAGTAGACAACGAAGGTAGTACAACAAATGTGGAAGTATATCGATGAGGAATTGATCCTGCTGGGAATAACTGACCTAATGGTTCTGTAAGTATCAATAATTGAGCAGCAGCGACAAATAGTACTTCTTTGACATTATATCTGACATGGAATTCATTGGCGACTCAGGTGAGATTTTCGTGTAATCAAAGTAATTGGACGTCATGGTCTAGTGTATCATCAACAAAATCATTTACATTGTCATCAACATATGGATGTAATACTACTACTCAATGAACAAAGACAGTGTATGCTCAATTTAAATCAAGCACAGTGACATGAAGTACAGCAAGTGATACTATCATATACGATATTGGAAAACCTCAAGTTGCTATTTCATTTAATTCAAATGCTGGTGTGGTGAATATCACAGATCCCATTTCGTGATTGAGCTGAAATCAATTATTGTATTATTTATGGACAGGTTTGAATAATTGTCCGACAAGTATTTCTAATTATTATTCACATACGATAGTTAATGCTGCATGAGATACTGGTGTGACTGTAAGTATTTCAGCAAACGGACTTAGTTGAACATATTATCTATGTATATATTCATGAATCTATGATCGTGCATGAAATGCTTCAGATGCTACAGTTTCAAGTTATACGTTTTCATCTAGTCAAGTTGAATGTACTTGGACGACACAGCCAACATTGACTCCGATAGGGCCAAATAATCAAAATCAAGTATGAACATGAGTATTGGTATGTAATATGCCAATAAAATCAGATAAAGTTACTTTTTGAAGTATGATGCCATATGTGATTGATGGAAAACTTACAGTATTTGATTATGTTACTGCGTCTACAAATTTATTTCCAACTTATACTTTTACAATATGATATAATTTAACGCAGGATGCATTAAATTGATGAAATGTATTGGAAAATAATAATAGCAATCAATATCCATTGGTTATGACTTGAGGTACTGTATCGAATTTATTACCTCCATCAGACCCTATTCAATTTGATTATTCTGTACCGACATCGACCATTACATCACCTGCAAATGGAGCTACAGTTGCTTGAGATTTTTCAGTAACAGTCACAGATACTGATGCTGGAGTGGCTTGACTTTGAACTTGTTATTATAAAACTGGAGCATCAGCTACTGTACATGAGAGGGACTGTAATAGTCAGTTTGAGATAAATTATTTGACTGATTGTACAGCATCTCAGTGTGAGGTCTATGTGATGGCTGTAGATAGTGTCTGAAACACATGAGGTTGGGTGAGCATGACATATAATTTGAATATCGAAGCTCCTACAGTATGAGAAGCTGAAATATATGATTGAAATTATTATTTTGATGGTACACAATATTGGTTCAAAGGTAGTGTATCACTTAGAGCTCCATACGATGGAGACGCAGTATCACTATGCCAGTACAAGGTAGGCAATTGATCATGGACAACTGGTACGAAAGATGATTATTATTGTTATGCAAATAATCAGACATGGACAGCTAATAAAACAATAACTTTTAGAGCATACAATGGAAAATACGGTACATGAATAGAGACAATGATTTACTATGATGCTACAGCACCATATTTAGATAGTCAAACTGATTTTGGTACTGGATGCTACAATACAGGTCAGACAAGTTATTTTACTTTTGTAGATACTGGTGTAGGAATAAATTGGTCTGTTAGTACCCCAAATCCTCCGACATGTGATATTACGACACAATGAACATGAAAGACTTGTTATATTAAGCCAAAAATTGCAGATTATCTGTCTAATGTATATAATCCATGAACTATTTATTCAAATTCGGTTAATCTTGATTGGACAGCTCCGACCGTATCTGCTACGAGAAATACTTTTTCGTGTACCAATCAAGATGTGATAATCAATATCGTAGCAAATGATAGTATTTGTGGATTAGCAGATAGACCATATACATACACTTTTGGTTGAGTGACAGGAAATCCTGTGTCTCAGGCTTATTATAGTGCGTCTGAAAATGGTACTTTGTCTGTCGTAGTAGCTGATATAGCATGAAATACGGCGACATATTCTACATGAATAAGTAATATAGATAAAATACCGCCAACATTGCTTATAACTGATGCATCTTGAAATGAATGTACTACAATCACATGAAGTGTGTCAGCTACAGATGTGTGATGTGGAAATACAAGTATTCAATATAGTTGGGATGGTGAAACTTATTGAACTACGACAAATAATGGTGTATATTGATGATCTGCAGGAACTCAAAATATGCCAGTATATGCAAGGGATGCAGTCTGAAATGTCGTTGATTCAACAATCACTTATACATGGAATAATTCAACACCAACAATAACAACTAATAATTATAATGTCTGAACATTGACTTGATACCATGTAAGCAATGATTTTGTCACAACAAATTTGGTAACTGCAATGAATGTAAAAGATGGAGCTTGTGGTACAGCGACAGTGACTCTTTCAAGTATAAACTCTTGTTCAGGTAGTATTTATAGTTATATTATCTGAGAAAATAATACAGTAAAACTTACAGCAAAGACAGGACAAAACAATGTTGCAGGATCTTGTTCTGTGACTTTTGCAGATGATGAATGAAGTACTATCAATGGGACTATTAGTTTCACAGTAAATACGCCATTGCCTGTAATTACTATAAATTGAGCGACTACTACCTGTGCTACGAGTAAGTCAATTTCTGCTACAGCGACTAATTCACCTACGACATTTAAATATGTAAAAATTTCTAATAGTACATGTAATGCAAGTACAAATTTCTCTAGTGCTACAAATTATGTCTCATGAACTGATATTTCTATGTCAGAATCAGATAATGGAAAATATATCTGTTTTATGGCAGCTAATAGTGCATGAACAGGGTATGCAAGTGCATTGATTACTGGAATTGATGTGAGTGGACCAAATGGAACTATAACTGCAAATGGATGAGTAACAGTTAATAGTAAACAAGCATATAGTGGATTGACAGTATGATTAACATTGAGTGCTACAGATCCTGGATGTAGTAGTGTAAGCCAAATGCAGTTTAGTTGTAATGGAAGTAGTTGGAGCACAGCAGAGACATATTCAACGAGTAAGAGTTGGACATTTGGAACTAGTTATGGATGTAGTACAACTGATTGAGATAAAACGATATACGTAAGATATAAAGATGCTTTGTGAAATTGGTGAAGTGGTGTAAGTGAGCCAGTGACGATAGATCGCACAGCGCCAGTATGTGGGACGGTAACATATAAGCCAAATAGCTGTACAAGTGGAAGTGTATCTGCTAGTATCATAGCAAGTGATGCATGAGTTTGATTGCAGACAAGTAGTCCACAGACAAAGAGCTTTACAAGTAATACAACACAAAGTGTGACATTTTTAGATAAAGTATGAAATAGTAAGAGTTGTATTGCAACAGTGAATTGGATAGATAAGAGTGGGCCAAATGCACCGACAAGTTTAACAGTGCAAGAAAATAATAATCAGAAGCCAACATTGAAATGGACAGCACCAAGTGATAATGGATGTAGTAGTGTAGCATGATATCAAGTACAAATATGTAGTAATAGTAGCTGTAGTTCTGTGAGTCAGAGTTGAACATCTACTACTATAAGTTGGACAGTAACAACTAATTTATCAGCATGAACGACATATACATGGAGAGTAAGGGCAAAGGATGCGCTGTGAAATTGGTGAAGCTGGGCAACATGAACAGTAGCGATAAATTCGTTAACATTTAATGCTACACAGAATGGATGAACAACAAGTATAACAAGTCCAATATATAGATTAAGCGGAACAAGTGTATCATTGTCAGCTAGTACATATCCAGCAACGAAATCAACATGGACTCATGTATGATGGAATGAGAGTAGTACAGCAGATAGTAATCAAAGTAGTGTGACATTGGCTGGTAATAAGACAGTATATGCGATATATAAGAAAGTACTGACATTAACGTATGTAAAGAGTACATGAGTATCAAGTATCTGAGCAACAAGCGGAACGATAACGATATGGAATACAGCGACAAGTGGAAGTACGATATTAACAACAATAACATGTAATACAAATTCATGATATAGTACACCAAAATGGAATGGAAGTTTGAATCCAGGGACAAGTGTAACGATAAGTGCAAATACAACATATACAGGAACATGTAGCGATACAACAGCACCAGTATGTAGTTGGTGAGCACCAAGTACAAATGCATGTATATCATGATGAGTAGTATGAACAATAACATTAACATGTACAGATGGAGTGGGAATAAATACAACAGCATTAACAAGTGGAAATATAACATACTCATGAACATTGTTTACATTGAGTAATGCGACAGTAGGATGAAGTGCGACAAATAAGACATTCCAGTTTACATATACATCAAAAGCATGAGTAAATTGAACATGAAGTTTTGTATTACCAGCGAATACAGTAAAAGATGCGGCATGAAATGCAGCAGCAAGTACATGAAGTAGTAAAGTAACAGTAGATACGACAGCACCGACGACGACAGCAAGTGGAGTACCAAGTAGCTGGACATGATGAAATGTGACAGTGACGTTGAGTACAAGTACAAGTAATATGTGATGTAATAGTACACATACAACATACTATTGTGTAGATACAGCGAATACATGTACACCAAATACAACATGAACAAGCGTAAGTGTAACATGTGATGCATGAAGTAAGTGTACGAAATACGTAAGATACTATAGTAAAGATGGATTAGGAAATGCGGAGAGCGCACAGAATAAGACAGTGAAGATAGATAAAGAGTGACCAACATTCACATTTAGTAATGCGAGTGGAAACGAATGTGTAGCATGAAGCTTAAGCATAACAAGTGCAAGTGATAATAATGGAGTATGATTGGCAAGTAGTGCATATAAATTTGGAGGATGAAGTTGGTGAACAGCGACAAGTACATGAATAGCAGCAAGACAACCATGAAGCGTAATAGTGACATGATATGTAAGGGATAGTTTAGGAAATCAGACAAGTAAGACAGCGACATATACAATTAAAGATGTAGCACCAACGGCGAATAATTTTTCGACATGAAATATAGGAAAGACAGCGAGAAGTATAACATGGGCACAATTTGTAGCATCAAGTAGTGCAGCAGAATGAAGTTGTGGAACAGGTGCATTAAGTTATAGTGGAGTAAAGACAAATGGAACATTGTGAACATGTGCAATAAGTAATGGAACATTAACGTATACACCAAGTGCTAATAAGACAGGAAGTGATAGTTGTGTAATAACGATCAAAGATAATGAGAATAGTACGAAGGATGTAACAGTAACATTTAGTGGTATAGATACAGTAGCACCAACATGTAGTATAACAGAGGCAGCATGTACAAGTGGAAACTTGTTGTTAACATTAACAGCGAGTGAAGCGATAAGTATGCCAAGTTGATGGACAAAGAGTAGTAATACAGTATACACAAAGAATGTGACAAGTAATAGTGCAGTGAGTGTAAGTATAAGTGATACAGCATGAAATGCATGAAGTTGTAGCATAACACCAACACATTATGACAAGACATGACCAACATTCACATTTAGTAATAAGACAGTGGATGAGTGTACAGCATGAAGCTTGAGTATAACAAGTGCAAATGATGGATGATGTGCGTGATTGCATGGAACACCATATAGTTTTGATAATAGCACATGGAATACGACGACAAGTAAATCGTTTAGTACAAGTACGACACAGCCATGAAGTGGAACATATACGGCATATGTAAGAGATGCATTAGGAAATGTGACAAGTAAGAGTGCGACATGGACAGTAAGTAACGTAGCACCAACAGCGAGCGATTTCACAGTAAGTAATGTATGAACATGAAAGACTGTAAATT
The DNA here is from genome assembly GCA_937906635.1 of uncultured bacterium. Lineage (GTDB taxonomy): Bacteria > Patescibacteriota > Gracilibacteria > Absconditabacterales > Absconditicoccaceae > JALOAF01. Next base: position 8,428 of record CALCYP010000122.1, read on the forward strand.
GGAAAACATTGAGTAGAGCGACTGAGTGAGATTGTTGAACATGAACTTTGTCGGCAAGTTTGAAAACAGATGCTTCATCTTCAATGTGATCTTGTACAGTAAATTGAGACGATATTACTTTTGTTGCAACATGATGAGCAAATTGAATAGCAACTTGTGTGATAACAATTAAAGATAATGAAAATTCTACAAAAGATATTACAGTTACATGGAACGGTGTTTCAAGGCCTATTCCACAAATTTCATTTGCTGATCCAACCCCAGCTCACAATGCAGCTATAACTCAAAATAGATTTAGTACAAAGATGAACATTACTAATATTGATTCAATCAAGAATTTTGAATATAAGTATGATAATACACCATATGATTTGATGAGTGGATTGATATTGATGTATAATTTTGATAATGTAGCAGCATTGGGAGAATCAAGCACATTGGTAAAAGATTTATCAAATCATTGATATGATTGAACTGTAAATTGAGCTACATGGACAAGTAATGGAAAATATGGATGAGCTTATAGTTTTGATGGAAATGATTATATAACTATAAATAGTCAAGAAGTCTTGAATTTATTTGGTACTTCAAATAATTTTACAGTATCAGCACGAGCAAAGCCATCAGAAAACACATCTTCACATATAATATGAGAATCAAATTGATGATATTGGTCAAATGCATCATTTTGAATATGGTGGTATTGAGGTGCTTATCATTGTGTATTAGGAACAAATGTAGGATGAAATTGATCAAATACATATGTAAAAGTGGCTTATACGCCTACATCATTAAATGTATGGCAAAATATATCGTGTGTGATAAGTGGTACCACTATGAAAATGTATGTGGATGGTGTTGATAGATGAAGTGTAAGAATATCCTCGCTAAATACACGTACTGTATGAAGTGGACCAATATATATTTGAAAACGTAGTAGTGCTTATTATAAATGATGAATAGATGAAGTGCGTGTATATGATCGTGCATTATCTCAAGATGAAGTACAGTTCTTGTATAAATCTAATTTGAAAAAGACTAGTGAAAATACTTGGGAATTTGAGACAGTAAATACATGTTTAGATGCTACATGAACATATAACTATACTTGAAGTGTGGTGTCTTATGTAGATACCCAAGCAGCAACTGGAAGAAGTTTGACAACAAATATTCCTTTAGTTTCAGTTAGTTGAACATGATATGATTTCTGATCACATACTGCTTCATGATCTATACAGACTTTAAATGGAACGATGTGAACATTGACAGTGACAGATAAATTGTGAAATTCTTGATGGTTAGTATATCTTGCGACAAGCGATACATTGGTATGAAAAAATACAAATCAAAGTATAAGTACACAAAATTTAAAGTTTAAGGCAAATAGTCTGATTTATAGTTGATTGTATGAATGATATACAAATACACATGTGGCATTTGGAAACTGAGTTAGTACGACCGTATTTAACTCTGCTCATTCTACATGTGCAGCATCTGATCAACATTGCTCAAGTGATTACGCTATCATGGAATATATGAGAAGATCTACAGAACCATATGACTTTATGTGTGGAGATGTTTGAGCATATTCAGATAATACAGAGATACAGCTTGAAGTGCCAGCATGGCAGATACAAGATACATATGAATGAACATTGTGGATAACATTACAAGATGATTATTGAGTTAGACAGCGATGAACATGAGCCACAATTAATTAACGGGTCCTTTCAAACCAAAATATGAAAAGCTCTCTTGTTTAGTTGGAGGGCTTTTTCTTATTGTCTCTTTTTTTATTTTCTCTTTTTTTATTTTCTCTTGATAGTGAAGAATTAATAATTAATAATTAAGAGTGAATAGGATTGAGAAGGTTGTGCTCATTTAAGAAAGGACAGAAAGCCCTCCTTGGTAAGGAGGGGTAGGGGAGGTTGATTATTCCACTTGAGTAGACCCCGGGGTGAGTTCACCCTGGTGAAGCGACGAGAAATCCAGTATATGTTTATATGGATTTCTCACTGCGTTCGAAATGACTGAGAAAGGTGTCATTTCGAGGAGAGAAGCGACGAGAAATCCAATATGTGTTTATGTGGAATTCTCACTGTGTTAGAAATGACGAGATGGTGGATTCCTCTCCCGTAATTCTGCGGGATCGAAATGATGAGAAGAATGAACTTTTAAAATATTAAAATAAAAAAAATGAAAAAGTGGATTTTTTGAATTGTTAGTTCATTAGCGATGTTTGGATTAACTTTTGCACAAGTGTCGCTCAACCCAATTTATACATCGGAAAGGTTTCAGCCATCAGATAAATTTCATGCTGGTTGTGAAAATCAGATTGATGTAGTTTTTCAGCTTGATAATTCAAAGATTGATTGATTAAACGCAATATTAGATTATGATTGAGATGAAGTGGAAATTTTGAGGATATTAGCTGTCTGAGAAAAAGAAAATAATTTGAATTATACTGTAGAAAATGATAAAATAATTTTCAGTAAATTAAAAACGGATTGAGAATGAATGGATAAAATTACATTTTCTCTATTTTTTAAAGTTTGAACAGATTTACAAATTTCCAAATTCTCTTTTGCTAAGTGAAGCTATGTAGTAGATTCTAAATGAAATATGGTGGAATTGGAGTGAAATTATGATTTTCAATTTTCAGAAGTGCCTGAATGTGATCCAGATATTGTCGCTCCAAGTATAGAATTGCTATTTCCAAAAGTGGAATCTTGAGATTATGTAGCATTGGATACTTATTTTCAGTTTGAAATTGATGATCAAGGTAAATGAGTAAATACTGATAGTATAATATTTAAAATTGATTGATGAACTTATAGTATACAAATGCTTGAACATGAATGGAATGAAAAAATATTGACAATTTATCCGGATTTTTGGATGCCGTTTAATACATGATTTGAAGTTGAAATTACAGTGTCGGATAAACAATCATATTGAAAGGCAAATACGGCTTCGAGACTTTATGAATTTCAGACATCAGATGAATTGAATTTATTGAATGAAATTGATCCTGTACAATTTAGGAAGATAGTAAATATGGATAAATATTTGAAATGAACAGTGGATGAATGTAATTTGTTGTCTGAACTATATTCTGATTCTGATCAGTGAAGGTGAGAACTTTTGAAATCTATAAATAGTAGATTAGATTGTTGAGAGATGGTAGTAGTAGAAAAGACGTGAAGTGTAAATATTGTTGAAAATATTGATGAAAATGATTGAAAAGATTTTTCTGTTTTTGCAATGCTTGGTCGGATTTTGTTTGGTGGCTCGGCATTGTTTCTGGTGTTTTCTTGGCTGAGAAAATAATTAATAATTGAGAATAGTCATTGTATTTTCAAACACAATGTAATAGAAAGTTTTTGAAATAAAAAAAGGATGAGGGAATCCTCAATCCTTGTCGTTGTTCATTTCATTATTGTTGTTTTTCATCTCACTATTGTCGTTTTTAATGTTTTTAATTGATGTAACAATCAACGTTAACAATAGGATGATGAAGATTACTGCCAATATTGGCTTTGAGCATATGATAATACATATCACGGCCATAGCCAATATTGATATTAAGCATATCAATACCCCACAACTAATGAAAAGATTCCTATTGAATTCCATTTTTGTTTTGCTGATTATGATATTTGCAATCCAAAATATACAGCATAAACATGTAAGGAATCCAATTAGACATAGGCATTTTAGCCATAGCAGTTCATATATAAAACTGCCAAATAGACCTATCATGAATGTTGAGTATGCCATTGTGCAGACAATCAGGAAAAGATTGTCATTTTTTTGTTTTTCTTCCATCTTTTTTTTAATTTTATGATATATATTATATATATTTTGTGTTTAAAAGTCAAGTCTTTAAGGTGCTGATTTTGTTGCTTATATCAGTGTAATAGAGTCACATTTGCTGTTGCATATAAAACAAAAAATAGGAGAAATCCCGAAGGGATGGCTTATGTCGTTCATTTAGAGTTAGTCCCAAGGGGACGATTCTATTATACCGGTATAAATGAGGTAAAGATTCGTCGCTTTGCGACTGATTACCCATGGTTAAAACCATGGATTAAACAAGGAATCATCGCATTGAGATTTTGTGGGGCGTAGAAAGCATTAGCCCATGACTTTAGTCATTGGTATACAAGATAGAAAAGTAGAAAAGTCCCGAAGGGACGAAATCTTGTTTAGCTGAGGGTTTTAACCCTCAGCGATATAGTGGAGAAATAAAAGAAGTCCCGAAGGGACGACTCTATTATGCAGATAT
>CALCYP010000123.1 GCA_937906635.1 uncultured bacterium
TAATCCCATACATAATCTTTACAGCAATCGCCCTAATTTCTGGACAATTGATGCTGATAAAGATGGAAAAAAAGTTTTAAAGTGAAATTCAAATAATTTTAGTTATGTCTTATAATTTAAGAGTACCTAAAACATATATTATTCTATTTAATAGTTGTTTTTAATGATTGTTGCATATTGTTTAAGAATCAAGTTTTTTATATTTTATAATGTATTATTGATTTTAGAGAAATTTATTAAAATGTCATCCAATCCCTTTGATTCCATCTCTAATTCCCTTAAATGCATATTTATAATTCTTAAAACCAAATTTTTTTGGAAAAATAATTAGTAAATAAACACAGAGTACAATGTATGAAAAGATATATTGCATCCAATTTGCATGTTTTTTTAGAAACAAAATTCTATTTCTAAACATAAAATAAGTATAATAAGGTTTTACTTTTTTTGTAGCTGATTCTTCTTTGTGGATAATTCACTCAACATTTAAAGCATAAGATTTATATCCTTCTTTCTTTGCCCTCAGGCTAAAATCTGTCTCTTCCCAATATGCAAAGAATCTATCATCAAGTCATCAGATCTTTTTGATTAATTCTGTGGGGATAGCCATACAAGAACCTGTGATATAATCTACTTCTTGATACTCTCAATCAATTGATTTTAATCTGGTACTAGATCAAGTCCGCAAATTTAAATATGATCAAATTGCTTGAATTTCTCAATTTGGTCACTTAATAATTGGTCAATAAATTCATTTTTGACGATGTTTTTCTATTCATTTTACGAACTTTGAAAGAAAATCTTTTTCAACGATACAATCATTATTCAACAAGAGAACATAATCAAATTTTTCTTCTTTTAAAATTTGTTTGATATTAAAATTATTTCATCAGGTAAATCATAAATTCACATCAGATTTATTAATTCTAATTTTATCATTATTTCAGTATGTCTCTTTTAATGTTTCGTATTCATTATTTTTAGAACCATTATCTAAAAGAAAAACAGAAAAAGTTGAAAAGTCTGACTGTAATAGTGAATCTATACAGTTAATCGTATCATTTAGTCCGTTTCGGTTTAGGATTGAGATTGCTAGTTGCATAAACAATACTTAATATTAAATAAATTACAAATAAGATAATAAACAATTTATTGTTTTGTCGTTTTTTAAATCGTCTTCAGATTGAATATTATTATATTTTTTAACTGTAATATAGTTAATATTGTTCTTTATTTTTTTTGGTATTATTTGTAAAAATAAGAATCATATAAAATGAAAGATATTTGAAAAAGACAATCACTGCATATAAAAATATCTTTTAATATTTTCTATATTTAATTGGAACCAAGAATTAGAATAATTTTCTCAAAATTTCTTATTGTAATGTAATGTTAGTACCTCGGGATAAACATAGATAAAAGGTTTATTCTCTGATAAAATTTTTTTTAAGAAATATCAATCACTTAAATAATCGGTTTTTGTATCATATCTTTTTTTGCTATTTCTAAAGACTAGAGATGTATGTGCAACTCAATGTGTAAGAAAATTTGTATTAGTTTTTACAATATATCATTGTTTATTTGCTTCATAATATTCCAACCAATATGATCAGCATCAAACAATTCTATTATGGTTATTTAAATAGTTAATCTGTTTTTCTAATTTTTGAGGATGCCAAATATCATCATGGTCTTGAATTGCTATATACTCTCACTTTGCATGATCTAGTAAAAAGTTTAATCATCCATACGGTCAGAGTTTCTTGCCTGGTTCAATAATTCTGATATTTTTGCTTTTTATTCATTTTATAATATCAAGAGTTTTATCTTTTGACAGATCATCGTGAATTAAAATCTCAAAGTTTTTATAAGTTTGACTTAAACATGAATTAAGAGTACTTTTAATTGTTTTTTCTGCATTATAAGTGCATATTAAAATCGATACAAGTCATTTTAAATACATTTTATTCTTTCTTTTTCAAAATAAAACACATTTGATTCGTGCTACCGATACAAGAGAGAATAAATTCAATCGGCAAAAAAAGTAATCATACAATTTTCATTAGTATGGTATTTCTTATATCAATGTTATATTTTCAAATTAACATCCAAGAAAACGACATGGATGAATTTACCTGTGGTTTCCTGTATCTTCATATAATTTTAAACCCACATTTCTTCAAAAGAATTTCTATATTATTGAAATCATATCAAAATAGGTGTCTTGGAATATCCCTATCGCTAGCATATTGTCAAAATATATTTGATATTAAATTTTTAACGTTAGGTAACGTTAAAATAAATATTCAGTCAACAGACAATATTGATCATATTTTGTTTAAGAATTCTACAGGATTATCAACATGTTCAATTACGTGATGACATCGGATATAATCAAATGCTTCATGAAAATTTACATCAATAATTGAAGGTCAATAATAAATATCATTTTTAAAGCAGAACTTGTCAGCAATTTCAAAACCTTTTGCCTCTCGCCCCAATTGTTTGATTTTATCTATATTAAAGCCATCACCACATCATATATCTAAAAATTTTTTCCCTTCACCTCTAAATGTTGGGAGCTCTATCTTTTTATTAGTAAATGGTGAAAAAATAAATGAAATTATGTATGATATGATTTTATTAATTTTTGTCTTTCACTTTCTTTTGTTATAACTATAATAATTTTTAGGGTAAAAAGTTGCTTGTTCAATTTTTGTTGGCATGGGGTATATTTGTTCTAATTTACAATGATTGCATTCAATAATTTCAAATTGATTATTTGTTGTATTATAATAATAATCTTTTCAAAAATATTTGTGATGAAAATTTGTACATCAACAAACTGGACAAATGTTTTTTACTTCAATTTTTTGCATACGCATAATACTGGTATTAAGCAATTAAAATAAATCTTTATCTTTTCGTTTTTTTCTTAATTTTTTGATAAAAGAAAAATTAAAATAAAGCCACTCAACAACTGAATTAAAAAATAAAACAATTCTGAACAAAAAAAATTTTTTTTCAAAAACTAATCACATGTACGATTTCATGTGCATCTGAAAATGTAATGTTTTTGTTTCAAGTTTTTTTATTATCCTTATGTATAAAAGCTTTATTATCTTTTAATGTAAAATATTTCTTTCAAAATATGGTTCTATATCATTCTGATATATTAATAAATCCATCATAAACAATTTTATCTCAATAATCTTTCGTTAAATCAAATACTTTTTCTGGATAATTATATTTATAAAGTTGGAACATACTCATATCACTAATTCCAGATTGGTATATTAATGGCCAATTGACTAATTTTTTATACATATCTTCATCTGTATAACATTTCATCATAAATTCGCAGAAATTTCTTAATGCTTCTTGAGAGAATATGTATGTGGTATGTCAACTAAAATTAGGATATGCTAATTCATATTTTCAATAATTCTCGATTCTTTCAAATTCTTCATTAACATTTCCAAAATATAGAATATCACTATCAAGATATAAACAACGCTTAATATTGTTTTTTTTCATAACTTCTAGTAAAACAAACCATCTTTCATAACAAATTAATTCAAATTCATAATTTGATGAAACTTTATTATGAACATAATATTTTCTGAAATTACTAGTGTTATATTGGTCAAAATAATAATGTTCAATATTATATTTTTTTGCTATGCTCAAATTCTTATCATCTCAAATTAAGATAATTCTTTTATTATTTTTTAATGTTTGCTTAATCGATGTTTCAAGATATTTGTGAGATCATTTATGTATGTATACAACTGGATCCATTGAAATAATTACCGTATAAAAATTTATTTCTTAAAAAACTCTTTAACAAATCACAATCCATACATTAATGGATGAAGAAATACCAAAGGATAACACCATAATGAAATCAGACTTTTCGTCTTTTTGATATTCTCTATAAATACAGCTGTTGCTAATAAAAAAACTAATCAATATGGTAAAACAAATATCCAACTCCAAAACAGTAATGGAATCAATGCTATCGTATAAAGTAAATATCACAAACTCAAAACTACATAAAGTCTAGGAATGGCTTTATAATACTTTGTCATTTTAGCAGCTCATCATCAATATTTTTTCATATGTTTCAAAAATTGTCAGAAAGTTTCATTTAATCTATGCCGTATCTTAGCTTCAGAGCAATACAAAAACTTATATCAATCCTTTGACAACCTATAATTTATCTCTATATCATCAAAAAATGTAGCATAAGCTGTATTAAACATATATTTCTTTATTATCTTAACTTTATAGATACTATTGTATCATGCAATAGATGGAATATATTTAATTCATTTTCTTACACAATAAGCTGGATTTCATAATGTCATAATATAACTACAAAAATAGTTATTTAACATTAATTCAAACTTTGATATTTTTCATTTAGTCTCCACTAATCTTGGTCATCCTGCTCATGCAATCTTCTCATCGTTTTCTGCTGACTTAATTTTTTCATATAAATTTTCTAATCGCTTTTCATCAGCTCTACAGTCAGCATCGATTTGAGCTACATATTTTGATTTATCGGATACTAAATCTATAGACACATTTCTAGCAAAAGAATGCCCATAATTATATCATCATCGTTTATTTTCATAGTTTTTTTCACTTACGATTGTGTGCGTTATTCATTCTTTATTTAGAAAATAATCAGCAGATTTTATTGTATTATCCTTTGAATTTCAGTCAACTATGATGATTTCAAAATTTTCTTTTCAATAAGATTGTTTAGATAGATATTCCAAAGTTTTTAAAAGATGCTTTTCTTCATCTTTAGTTATTATACAGATAGAAATGAACGGTTTAGACATACTAAAATGAGTATTGATTAAAGCACCCATCTAATAGTTTTCCTCCTTTTTAAAGGAGTGCCCGTCCCGCAATGCGGGATGCCCGATAGAGCGGAGGATCTTTTATATATTATACGATTAAAAATCCCCACCCTCCCGATAAATCCTCCGGCGCACCGAGAGTCCTCGACCCGGGACGGGATCGGGAGGGATGGAGCCCCTTTACGAAAGGGGTAAAACTTTTAGATGATTTTCCTCCTAATTTAAAAAGGGGGACAATACGAGCAAACCCCTCAGGATTGCGGGGCGGGATCGAAATGACGAGGGGTGTCATTCTGAGCGATAGCGCCGTGCTCGGCTTCAGCAGAGAAGAATCTATAAAAGTGAATTTAGATTCTTCAGTCGTTCCACTCCTTCAGAATGACGAAAGGGTGGATTTCTCACTACGTTCGAAATGACTGAGAATTGTGTCATTTCGAGGAGCGAAGCGACGAGAAATCCACTATATGTTTCATCTTCCGCAATCCACTAATCTTCCGCAATCTCCTAATCTTCCGCAATCTCCTAATCTTCCGCAATCTCCCAATCTTCCGCAATCCCCTAATCTTCCGCAATCTCCCAATCTTCCGCAATCCCCTATTTCGCACTCCTCATGAGCATCAGCATTACATATCCACGGAGTTCTTTCATAGTAGGATCTGTCACTGTTATGATTCATTCGTTATATAATTTATATATATGTGTAGAATAATATTTATCTGTTCAATCTGGTAAATTATACAATAATCTTGACAATGCTGTAGTAAATTCAGCTCTAGTAACTTCATCATAAGGTCTAAATTTGTTGCTTGGCATATTTATTCACATGATTCACAATTGATATGCCAAAGTCACTCAATCATCGTATTCTGAATCTAGTTTTTCTGATACATCGTTGAATTTATTTTGCCTCGTTGTATCTGGTGTCTTTCCTAATACATTTATTGCGTATTGACTCAACATTTTTGCCATTGCTATCCTGGTCAATTCCCAATTCATAGCAGCATCTCTAATATTGTTTTTTGTAGTGATTCCATAATGGTATGCGAATTGATATGCTTGATTCATCTCATCAGAGTAATATGGATTAAATTTCAATGTATCAAATTCAAATTCATCTGCTGAATTGTGTCATATCTTTATACTTTTTTCACATGTTCAATCGTAATACGAATCTGAATAATCTCCATTTGGACAATTGTCTTTCCTTAGTCTAACCACACCGGATGTCCTTACATCATTCGGTTGTCACTTAAATATCAAATCATATCTACAATTTTCTGAGACAAATGTGATAGAATTTTTGCTTGGACATCATTCTCATCTATTTGTATCATCAATTGAATCTATATCGTATTCTAATCAATTATATATTGCTTTAAAGCTAAGCCCACCTTCAAAACTATTGAGTGAGAGTGGCAAGACAAAAGCATTTTCTGATCAATACTTACCAGCACTTGTAATTTCATAACTAGAGATTTCATTATTTAATCAATCATAAACTTTTAAAGTTCATCATTCCAAATTTGTATTTCAGTAAATTGTCATCGGGAATGATGGAAAAGATTCCGAAGCAAATGTAAATCAAATAAGTGCTAATATTGATCATAAAAGTAAAAACTTTTTCATTGTAATATATTTATGTTATAAATGTTTTAAGAATTCTATTCACCTGTACAAGCAGCAAGACAAGCATCTGTATTATCAACCAAAACACATGCCATCAATTCTTCTATAGAACATGTTTCATTTGGTGTGTATCCTTCATCTGCTCCCATCAATGTTACAAATACATATCATCTTATGGCACTTTGTGTAGGATTATTTTGACTAAAAATTCATTCTCTTTTTAACCAATTAAGGTGTCATGAATAATACGGACTTTCATTATTTAATTCATTCAAAAGTTCAGGATTATTTGCATTTAATGCTCTTGATAACCAAGTTCAAAAATCTGCATATGTTCAGATAGCAAATGGTTGGAAATCTCATGTTTCTAATGTCATTCTTAATTGACATAATTTTGTATACGCATTATCGTATAAGGAATTCAATGCTGCTGTCACATCACTAGGCAATTCACAAGATATTGATTCATTTGGGATAAGTCAAAGTACATTTGTAGCATACTGTACCATAATTTTTGCCAATGCAATTTTTGTTAGATTACCATATAGATTTGCATTATTAATACTATTCATCGTAGTTAATCATTTGTCATATGCATAAGCATATCACTCTACAATTTCTGTAGGATACTGGTGAATATTACTGCTACTAGAACAACTATAAACACATGAATCATAATCTTCAGACATTAGACAAGCGTACACATCTTCAATTGGACATCATTCAATATTATCTGATCATCAATCAACATTAATTAATGATCAATTGAATGTATAAACTCCTCAATTAAATTGTGTACACCATCATTTATAGTAAGGACAATTTTGTGTTATGTGAGTGATATCATTTTTTAATATGCTATTAACGATAATCTTAGGTACAAATGATCAAGGTTTAGGTATTGAAGGTAATGCTCAAGAATTAAATCTTCATACAAACAACACTTTAGTTCCTGTATTTTCTGACAATGGTATTAAATATTTAATTTTTCTAGTGTTATATAATGTAGTATTAGAAAGATTTCAATTAATATACATATCAACATACACAAGATTTCACATCACATAATCACTACTTCTATCAACATCAAACAATACGCTTACTGATTCTCAAGGTTCATTAGCACGTATATATATAGATCATAAACTAAAACTTTGGGTTCATTCTGTTGTAATATTGACTACTATATCATCATTTGGTTGAGTGATAGATATACTTGGTAAATTATCATGAGAAACTTCTATCACTGATGATCTTATTTTTCAACTAACAGGGACATTATTTAAATAATAACTGTTTAATGAATCCATTGATATTGTCATTCCTGTTTTAAAATTTGTAGCATATTCACTATTAATTCATAACAAAACAGATATTTCATGAGATCATTCTGGTATTGTATTACATGTTTCAAACAATGGAATAAATATTCTTTTGTGTCACACAGAATCTGTTTGTGTTGTGTACAATGATTTATTTATATGACTTGTACATGATCAGACATTTACAATAATATCATATATTATTCATCCTGCTTCATATCATGCTATATCTTCATATGCATTTGCTCAATCTATCTGAATATAAAATCCACTATTTCTAAATGATAAATCTCTATCTGTTATCACTCTTCATTTTAATAAAGGAATATTATAAGATCATGGAGTAACTCATATAATTTCAGAATAATCACTATCATTGTAAAGTAAAATATTGCTTCAACTATTTATTCAGTATCTATTATTTGATCATCAGTATATTCCATCTGAACTTAAAAATATTCAATAAGCTTCTCAAATTTCTGGATATTCAATAGTTCAATTTTTTGATATATAATTTGTATTTATACTGTTAAGTAAATTTAGTATTGCATTTTTTGTGAAATCTAAGTGTAAACCTGGATGTATATTGTAAAAAGGATCATCTATTGTCGTTATTCATAACAAATTTCGTCATCTACTAACTTTTTTTTGAAGCATATCTTCACTTGGTGTCGTATCCTTATATGTTAAAAACATTTTTACATTAGAATTAGTTGAATTTTTTACTAAAAATCATTCTAATGGCTTAATTGTATTAGTATTTGGCATTACTGATATCCATTGACCATTTTCTAATTTTGATAAAGTTATACCATTTCATCCATTTGAAAATGAAATATTAGATAGTAATGCCGGAGTGGAAAACACATTCCGTCATGGATTTAGTACTATTGTCATTCATGTCGCTGTTCATGTTGAATCAAGGTAGTCTAAAATATTATCAGCTTTTGATTTACTAAAAGACAATATTCCAATCAATGCTAAAAGTCAACAGCACAAAGCTCAAAACAAGAATTTTTTGTGATGCCTTTTTAATTTTACAGTAATCCTTTTACTGTGATTGCATACTTTGTTGATAAATTTTTTCATTTTGTTTTTTTATAATGTAAATAAAAGTCCATTTAAATTTTTAATGACAATTTAATTATATGCAAAAAAAAAAAAATGTCAAAATTTTTGGCACTTTTTTATCGCGGTAGTACCTGCATTTTCAGACCTTTTTGAAAAAAAGTGCATTTTTTTGAAAAATTTTTTTGAAAAATTTGTCATTTCTTGTCATTTCGAACGCAGTGAGAAATCCACATAAATGTATACTGGATTTCTTCCCGCGAAGCGAGGATCCTCTCCCGCTTCGCGAGGACTCTCGGTGTACCGGAGGACTATGTCGGGACGTCGCTATGCTCCTCGAAATGACATATGGCAAAGGAGTCCCTGTCACATGAATTTAAGTGATGGGGATTTTTTTAATTTTTTTTGTTGCAAAATATGGGAAAAATATTAAAGTATCTTTGGGGAAGTTTTTTAGTTACTAAAAATTTAGACATGGTTAATTTGACTACAGATTACATTTTAGACAAATATGGAGAAATTATAAAGGAGGAGATAAATGTAAAGAATATTTCATCATTACAATGAGCAGGAAATATCAGGAAAATATTCAAACCAATTTGATCACAGATTTCTGCAAAATTTGGAAAAGATACATGAAATGTAATAAAATTTTGAAAAATGTGAAATATCAAAGAATGAGAAAATTGATCTATGGTAGTTTTTGATGATGCTTGAAATGAGTGGACATTATCAAGTGAAGATTATGAAATTGCCTATGAATGATTAGATTGAAACGATGTAGCAGCAGATTGAGATGTGATTGCGAAATTAGATTTACAACTCACGCCAGAGCTTGAAAAAGAATGAGTAGCAAGGGAAATTTCAAGATTTTTAAATCAAATGAGGAAAGATGCTGATTTCAATATCGATGCAAGAGTAAACATGTATTATGAAACTGAAAATGACTATGCAAAAGATGTGATAAATTCTTTTTCAGAATTTCTATCTCATGAAGCATTATTGAGTTCGATTAACCTATGAAAATTAGATTGAGATATTCAGGCAGTATTCAATTTGGATGAAATGACTGTTACATTTACATTAAAAAATTAATAATTAATAATGAATAATTAATAATTTAGGATTCCTTCATTATTAATTTTAAATTCTTAATTCTTAACTGTTATGAATGATGAAAAGACTTTGTATTCTGATTGCTGTCAGTATGCAATAAAATATATTTCAAAATATCCAAAAACAGAAAAAGAACTTTCAGCCAAGCTTTATCAGAAATGATTTAACTCTGAGCAAGTCAGATATACTATGGATTATCTCAAAAAAAAGAGATTTGCAGATGATCATGTTTTTGCTGAAAGTTATGTTAGATCTGAATTGGTGAATAAATGAAAACCTATTATAGCTATTCGTACAAAACTTATCCAAAAATGAGTCGATAAAAAAATCATTGATGAAGTAATTTCTGAATATGAAAAAGACATCACCAACTGAATCAAAGAAAAAATCCAAAAAGAAATAGAAAATTACAAAAGGAAATGATTGGAATGATTTGATATAATTCAAAAATTAATGAGAAAATGATATAAGTTAGATGAAATCAAAAGTGTAATTAATAAATAGTGACTTGAAAATTATTTTAATTTGATTATTGTACATTTGTTTGTGTTTTTTTATTATTGTTAAAATTTTTAAAATGTGAAGATGGCATAGTATCGCAGCAAAAAAAGCTGCATGAGACCAAGCAAAAGCTGCAAATTATTCCAAGATTGGGAAAATTATCCAAATCGCTGCCAAATGATGAGCAGATGTCTCAATGAATCCGGCTTTGGAATTGGCTTTACAAAAAGCAAAGTATTACAATTTACCGAGAGATGTGATTGACAAAGCTATCAAAAAATGATCTGGTCAGCTCAAAGCAGATGATTTGCATGAAGTTATTTATGAATGATATGGACCTGGATGAGCTGCTGTCCTTGTTAAGACATTGACAGACAATACAAACAGAAGTAGTTCAAATATCAGAATTATTTTCGGAAAATATGGATGAAATATGTGAGAACCAGGATCTGTTTCACGACAATTCAAAGAAAAATGAGTATTTGAGATTGATTGAATGTCAGAGATGGTAAATGATAAATGAAATATGGTAGAAAAAGTAAATCCATTGAATTATGATGAAGCAGAATTAGAATTACTTGATATGGATGTAGAAGATGTAGAAAATGAATGATGACATTTGATAGTTACAGTTGATAAAAATAATTTCACATCGATTCGTGATTTATTGAAAGAAAAACATTATCATGTGATAGATTGAGCTTTGCGTTTTTTGCCAGAAAACACTATTTCAATCACAGGAGAGGATGAAAAAGCTTTGGAATCACTGATGGAGGCTCTTGATGAAGATGATGATGTAGATTCAGTTTATGCAAATAATGCGTAATTTTGGACAAAGTATTTTGAGAAAATAAAAAACGACTGAGTATTCAGCCGCTTTTTTGCTATGTTAGAATAATATTATAAATTACAAACATTTCACTCATTTAACATTCTGTATATTTCGAATGTTTTTATTACTTTTTTGTAATTACTTAAATAATTGTAAGTACTTTGTATATTAGTTATTAATTTTCTCAGTTCCATTAATCTTGTTGTACTGTAAGAATCAATATTTGAGTTGCTTCATAAATTAGTAATTCTTGATTCTATTTTCTCTAATGCTGAATCTGCCGTAAGAGGTATTCATAAACATTTTTCTCATAATATATTCTGAATTTCTGTTATTTCTTCTTCTTGTATTCCATGTCAGTATATTCTAAATTCTATTTCTCATACATATTTTTTTGTGGTAAAATTTGTAATATCTGTAAATTCTTGCTCACCATTATATGTAAAGTTTATTATTTTAATTATTTGTGGCATTTCTTGAAAAAATGTTCTTAGATTTTCTGTGATATCTCAATTTCATTCTATTCAAATATTGTATGCTAAATTTGGTATATCCCTATATTTATTTCTAAATTTGTAGTAACAATAATCGGATGCTTCTGAATTCCCGCACTGAGCAATTGTAATTATTGCTTTTTTTATAATTTCATCGTTTATTAATGTATCGTTGGTTTCTCATTTTACTCGTTGGTATAAATTATATCATATTGCTTTGTCTGTCGAAAAATCTGGATAAGTTTGTTGTATTTCGATAATTTTGTCTTTACAATCATTTTTTATGATTTCTCGGATATTATAAACTAATTCATTTATCAATGATATATTTTTTGAATTAGATGTCATTGATAATTTTTCTACTAATAACAAGAAAGAGCGATACGAATTTGCAGAATATGATACTTTAATTGGAATGTAAAAATTTTTTCAATCTTCTTCAATATCTCAAATTTCTATGTTATTAATCTCATTATTTTCATTATTAGCTCAAACATCTTTTATAAAATTACTTCGTTTGTCTATTAAATCAATATCATTATATGGATTGTTTTCCAAAAATTTTTCTCAAACATAGTCGTCATTTATTTTTCATAAGTAATTGTCTTTTCGAATATTTAAATTTGGCAAAAATAAATATTTCAAAAAATTATCATAGGATGCTTGGACTCATTGTAAATATTCATTATATCTTTGAGTAGTCTCAATAATTGTGGTATTGTAATCAATGAGCTCATTAATCCTTTTTAGGTCAGATGCTTCGTTTTTTAAGTAATTGTTTGTTTGAATAATACTGGTATCATAATTATTTAAATTATATAATTCGTTTATTTTAGCATTTAGATTTTTAGTGTCTGAATATGTTTTAATTATGTAAAATATCATAAATATTGTAGAAACTATAGCTAAACATCCGATAATTCGAATAAAATATTTTCAATTTTTTATAAAATCTGAAATCTTTTGTATAGCTTCCTTTGCGTCAATAGACTTTATTTTAACTTTTCAATTATTCAGATTCTCTTGTTGATTTGTTTCTTCATTAATATTCATTATATTAGAATTTTATAAATAAAAGTTTTAGTACATAAAATCATCTATTTCAATTTGATTTTCGTTTTTGATTGATACAGTAAATGTTTTATTTGATGTGTTTACGGTGAATTCTGTGTCTCATATTGGTATTATCCTAGTATTTATATCAATTGATTTAACTTCTATACCTTCTGATATTATAGCTCTACTTAACTTTAAATTGTTTATTAAACTATTTAGTATAAATGAATGAGATGATAAAATTCATTTTTTAGCTAATTCTATTTCATCTTCTTTGAATGTGTTTATTTCTATATCAAAAGTTAATTCGTTGTTTTGTTTATTATATGACCTAAAATTGATACTGAAACTAGGAATCTCAGTTTGTTCTAGCTTTTCATCTATAAACTCTATTAATTTCTTGAAAAAACTTGTATTAAAATCGTGATCATCTGTTAACTCATAATATTTATCAAAATCTCATATACTGTTACAATTATAATTTATTTCGTATGTATTTAAACGACAATTTTTTATATATAGATTTATGTCTTTTTCTCCTCTTTTTTTGATTACTTTTAAATATTCAAATATTGTATCTTTATCTATTCATGTTTCTTTTGATAAACTTCCTATAAATGTATCTAGGTTTTGAAATACAGATATTGCACTATTAATTTTGATTGCTTCTATTGCATTTAAAGAATCTTGTATTGATGATATAGATTCATTGCTTGTTATTATTTCAGATAACTCACTTGAAAAAAATCAATTAGTACTCAGTTGCTGTTTTGCATTTTCAAGTGCTTGTGTATTTTCAATTATTGTGTTAAACAAATTTTTAAGAGATCATTTTATAGTTTCTTTTGTATAAATATATCATTTATTTTTATCTATTAAATTTGATAGATTTGTCTTTCATAAGGGTCAGCTTAACTCTATTGTTAAACCTTTTTCTTCATATTCTTTTCATATAATTTTATATATTTTTTCCTTTGTCTTTTCATAAAAATCAACAATGCTATTGGTATTGTTTTCAATTCAATTTGAATAATCAACAACATATTGGTCGTACTTATAAAAAACAAATCAAATGGCTCATGCAAGAATAATTATAAGAAAAAATATTGCAGTCCATTGTGTCTTATTTCATGTTCTTTTTTTGATGTTAGTCTCTATGTGTCTGAGATCAACATCTTGATAATCATTGTTTGAAATATGTTCATTTGCTTTTCATATAATACTTTCTCATTCATTATTACTTCTTATTGTATTTTGATTATCCAAATCATTTGTATTGATTTGTAAATCTCAATTATTGTTTCATTGACTATTTGTTGTATCAGCCATATTTTTCTATTTATAATAAAAATTTCTTCTCTACTCTCTTATAGATTTTACAATTTAAATTGAAATACTGATTTTGTATTTTTGCCTTTACAATATTGAAAAAAGTGTTTGGTGATGTTTACTATTTGTGCGTGATGTTGAAATAAGTCTTTGATAATTTGTACAATGTCGGTTTTAAAACCAGATCATAGCTACCATATTGCTCAATTTTTGTTCATCATAAAGATTCTTTAAATTTACTTACTCAAACAAGTGGATGCTCTGGAAATCATGTTGGGGCTCATCACATCATGTCTACATATGTTTTTCCATTTTTTCTTGCGTAACCAAAAGTTTTAAATTTTAGATAATGGTGTCATCCGATATTATTGTAAGCTCTGTTTGCAAATCAGTAAAGATAAATGATACGATTTTCATCATAAATACAAATACTTCAAGCTATTATATCTCAATTTATATGCGATGTGAATAAATTTCCACAATTATTTTGTGTAATATATCTAATTAGTTTATCGTATTGTCATTTTGGAATTATGTTAAATCATTTTGTTCAACTTACTTCTTTCCATCTTTCATAAAATAAATCATATTGATCGGGAGATGCAATTCAAAATTCAATTCATTTTTTTATAGCTTTTTTTACTCTTTCTTTACAGCCAGAATTCATTTCTTTCATCAATTCTTCATCTGTCTTTGTAATATCGTAGACTATATTTGCTTGTGGCATATTTTCTCTAAAAGCCAATTGCAATCAGTAATTGCTTTGTATTTGCTCACGGATATTTAGCCTCATTTTTTTTATATTTTCTACAAAATTATCATCTCTTTGTCCACAATTTTCAAATCTGATTATCTCATTCAAAAAGCAAAGCTGAATAAAAATTACTCATTTTTTATTTAAATATTTTTCCTTTAATTTTTTTAGCTCTTTTTGCACATATTCTTTGTCATCCGGCAATTCTACTCACATAATTTGTAACCATTTTATATCAATAGGTCAAAGTTTTTTTTCATGAACTAATCAAAAATAGTTTTTTCAAAAAAGTTTCTCAGTGAAATATTTTTTACCATATATTTGTACCTGTATATCTTTTCGAATTTTACTTTGATATAGATTATACAATTTTGAATTTATACTATGTAAAATTATTGACTAATTTTTGTATATGTTTTTATATGAAAAATTCAATATTAATTAAGTTTTAATTAATTCAAGATAAATGTATTTGCTAATAAATATACTATTCCAATAATGAATAATCAAATTACTGTGTACAAAATATTTTTTCAGAGTTTTTGAAAATTTTCAGCTTTACTTGGATTGATGAGGATTTTAAATCATTGAATAATTAGTAGAATTAAAATTACAAGTCAAATTATGGATAATGCTCGAGTAATTATATTGTATAATATTGGTATATTTTTATCTGCCAATATTCATGTTCATATGTCTCATAAATTCGACGCATTACTTATAAATACTTCATTTTGTTTTCAGTAAACTGCTTCGACTATATTTTTTGCTCCAATGATTATTAATATTGATATTACACATCGTCAAATCATTCATAGAGCTGTCTTTTGGCTTGATCCGTCAGTTTTTGTTATTAAGCTAATACTTTTACCTATTAGTATTACGAAAATCACGGCTAATGCTAAATATAGTGCTATTTTAATGAATGGATAAGCTATTTTGTCATAGATGTTTTTGGATAGTTCTATTCATTCCATAGCAGAAGCATTTCATGATTGAAAAATATCTTCAAATAAAACGGATCATATATATTTAGCACTAACCATTACTATAATTCAAATAATTCAAAACACAACCATTTTTAATCAAGTTGACACTTGTTTTTCGTCACTAGAAAATAGTAGTTTATAAGCTCAAATCATTCAAATAATTATTCCTGCTGAAATTGCGAGAGGAATTACAATATTATCGAGTAAATTGAATACGAATATTTGTATAGACTCACCTCATCATGCCGGAGAAATTGTGGTCGCTGAATCCATTCATGACCTAATTGTGCTTGTGGCTTTATTAATTGAATAATTGAATTTTCATGTAGCAGCAAATGTTATTGAAAATAATTGCATAGATATAAATATTCAAATTATCACTTTAAAAATTTTATTCATTTTTTATATTGTTAGATTTAAAAAATATGTCGGTTATTCATTTAAGTATTGGGATATGTGGTAGGTGATTTCGTTTGACAACCATTATCAAATATCTTAATATAATGAATATATCTCATACTAAAATTGTGTATTTTCAATAATAAATTCATATATATATACCGATAATGCACAATATGCTTAATATAATGTACTCTGTAATTATTTGTTTATTATCAGCTTTAAAAATGAATTCATACTGCTTTTTTTGTTCATTGATATTGTTTTTTATTCATTTTTTATTGAAAAGTGAATAGAATAGTCAACTAATATATCATCGTATTTCTTCTGGGTTTTTAAAAAAAGATTGATTAAAAAAATTTTTTAGTTTTGTTCAAAAAGATATTCAATTTATATTGCACAATGCAATAAATAGTATTATACATACAATAAATATATTTATATATATATTCGTTACAAAAACTGCTACTAATGTGAAAATACTTCGTAGAATGATACTGCATTTTATTATACTGTTTTCTCATTCAAAATTATGATTTTCATACCAGATATATATATTATAAATGGGTATGAAGTAGAGTAGTTTATCAAAATCTTGTTTTCATTCGATGTTTACATTATTAGGGTTTAAATTTTTATTTAATGCAACTAAAATAGCTCAAATTATTAGTAATATTGCTAGTAAAATTAGAAATACTATACTTATTCTTTTTATAATTAAATTTTTTGTTAATAGTTGAATTATTCATAAAAGGATTGTGATTATCAGTATTGTTATGTTTATGTATCATAACTTTATGTATCAATTTATAAATATTTTATCTTCATTTGATAAATAATTGTTATTCTTTATATCGTTTTTTATTAATGGTGCAAAAAACATTATTGCTGAAAATGCAAATTCTAATTTTCTATTTGTGTTGCTATTTCTATTTGTGTTATTGTTTATATTCCTTTCCATTTTATTGTATATCTGTGGAAATAAAGGCTTGTTCTTGGGGCGAAGCTAAGATTTTTACTCATATGTGTTGATTTCAAGCAAATATTAATCATTCTCAAATTCAGCATGAAATAAGTCTCCTTTCTTCAGTATCGGATAATCAAAGTAATGAGTTTAATGATTTTATTGAAGTCGTAGATTGTTTTAATAATATTTGCAAAGCTGAATTAGATATTATTGGTTTTCAATATTCGCTTTTTACAAAATCTTCAATGTCTTGAGAAATTGTTGTAATTCAAACTCAGTATTTTCTGGCTCTTTTTACTAAGCCAAACATAAATTCTGCAGATTCTTTGTGCCTTAGCATAATCCATGCTTCATCACAAACAAGCAATCTTTTCTTTTTATGTGCTCTTACTTTTGTCCAAATAAAATTCAAAACATTAAACATGGCAGGAGTTTTTAAAGCATCTTCAAGATCTCTAATACTAAACACGGTCAGAGCATTATCAATATCTACATTTGTGTAGTTGTTAAATATCTTTCCAAAAGTTCATGTTACATATTTACTTAATTTTAAAGCCATTTTTTCTCATCAATCCATTCAGTTTAATGTATTCATTAAATCTTCCATGATTGGAGGCTGCTTTCATTCATAGCTTGTTTCATCGAATGTAAATCATTTTAACATATATGTATTTTGTAATGCTTTATCCAAAAGTGCTTCATCTTCTGTATCTAATTCTCCGACTAATATTTTAATTAATCAAATTAAATTCATAATCTGACTTCTCAATAAATCTCATTTTCCATATTCGACATCTTCAATTTTTGGAGGTATATCAAATGGATTCAAATATTGTTGTGAGTTTGTGGCAATATTTATGTATGTTCATCATACTTTGTCACACATATCTTTATATTCATTTTCTGGATCAATTACTATTGAATCTATTCAGTTTAACAAATATCTCATAATTTCCAATTTTACAGTGAAAGATTTTCATGCTCATGATGTAGCTAATATACAACTGTTCATATTTGGTAAATCGTTGTTGAATCTGTCGAATATTACAAGTCATCATGTATAACTATTAATTCAATATAAGATTCATGTTTTTTGTGTTAAATCGTTCGAAATAAATGGGAAACTTCACGCAAGAGATGATGTAACGGCACTCCTTGTAATTCATAAATCATCTAGGCAGATTGGCAGTACACTATTAAATCATTCGTCCATCCTTTGTGTCGAGTTTTTTAATCTAATTCAGTATCATGATATTTTTTGTTCGAATTTTCTTCATATTTCTTTTAATTTTTGTTCGTCTTCATTGTATAAATTTATATAGTATCCCATTTCAAAATATCTTTCTTCACGAGTAGTCAGTTTTTGTCTAATATCTTCTACGTCTCTATATTGTTGCTCAATTTCTGTATCCAATGTTATTCATTTTTGGATGGATTCGTTTATTTCTGCTTTTAGTTGAGTTGCTCTATTTTTCAACATAGTTTGTATTGCACTATCTTCTTCTGGATAAATTAAAAAGCTCATATCCCGTTTTTCATTGAATCATAAAATATCTCTTGTCCGTAGTGCATCAATATATGAAGGGTAACTTTGTACATAATATGATTTTCATAAAATTCCTGAAACATTAAAGTCAGTTGCTTTGAATTCCCAAAATGATGGAGCTATGTGTGTTTTATAATCGTTTATAGTTGTTGTGTAGCGTTTTTCTACTTCAGAAATATATTTTCTTAAATCACTTGTTAATTTTTTGTCTGAATATTCTTCATCAGGCATTGCAATAATTGCTTTAACTTGGTCTTTTAACTCTAAATTCTTTAAATTTACATTTTCTGGTGATTCAGTATTCTGTTTTCAATCATTGTTCTTTTTAGTGTTTTGTGTTTGTGGAAACAAACTATCAACTAATTTATCAAAGAATCATTTTTTTTCAACTTTTTTAGCTGGTTCTGTATTTTCTGCAGGTTTTTTTTCTTCATTTGTTGTGTCTCAGCTTTTTTTATTGTTTTGTTTATTTGTAGTATCTGAATCTTTTTTTTGAGGCATTATATTTTCAATAAAGCTATCAAAAAATGATTTTTTTTCTTTGTTTTGTTTTGGTGTAGTTCCTTGAATTTCTGTATTTCAAATTTCTTGATTTTCTTGTGTTTTGTTTGGAGTATCTTTTGGTGGAATTATGTTTTCAACTATTTTATCTAAAAATCATTTTTTCTTTGCATTATCTTTTCAATTATCTTTGTTACTTTCGTTTTTATTAGGAAAATTATTGTTTATGTTTGGAAATCATCCATTTTCTACGGTGTTAGTGTAATTTGTATCGATAACTATGTTTTTAATTTGTTCGTACATTTTTTTTGTTTTTTTTAGTAAAAATTACTTGATTTAATTATAAGTATAATTTGTTTTTTATCAAAAAAAATTGGATTTATTCTAAATATTGGCTTTACATTTTAAAAAAAGTATTATATTTATTGAGTGGTGATTCAGTTTAAGTAGGGGAGCGATTCAGTCAATTTGTGACTAAACTATTAATTTTAAACTAAAGATTCTGCTTGCCAATCTATTTTAAATCAGTTTTGATTTAATTTTAGTTTTGTATAAACGATGTCCATAAAATTTCTAAGATTTTTTCATTTTAAAATTATATTATATCTATATTTTCAAAAAATTTTGTAGATGAGTGGAGGAGTTGAATAGATTTCTAAATCATTCATCATATATTTTTCTTTTAAATAGAGTAGTTCTTTGTATAATTTATCTATTTTATTGAATAATCTTTCTTCAATTTCATTTTTGTATAGTATTACACAAACATCAGTAAATGGTGGATAATTTCAGACCTTTCTAAATTCGTTATCTGCAATTTCAAATTGTTTTTTATCCATTTTACAAGCTGTCCTTATGCTATAATTTTCTGTATTGAAACTTTGAACTATGAAATTTTTACAATTGTGATTCGTAAAAGTATCATACAAAAAATAGAAATTATTTTTTGCTGCAGAATAATCAGGAATATTCAATCATAAATCAGCATTTAAAAAACAAATCAAATCAAAATTAATTCATTTCATTGCTGTATTCAAAAGCGATGTCCCAATGAAGATTTCTGCATTGCTATCCAAAATTTCATTTATTTTGTTTATTGAGTTTGCTTTTTCGGATTCGATTAATTGTGTTTTTATTTTGAACTCATTTTCAACTAATTCTGCGATTTGTTGTGTTCAAATACCAAATTCTAATATCTCAGAAGATCAGCAATGTTGGCACTTGGTCGGAAAATTGTATTGAGTTTTGCATATATGACATAATCAAATTTTTTGATTATTAATTTTGTGGTAACTGATGTTCACTGAGCATTTGTCACATTTAGGTACAAATCAGCACTTTTTACAAAAAATTCATCCTGAGTATCATTTTTTGTTTACTAAAATTCATATTTTTTTTCATTGTTTTATATATTTTGAAATTCAACTTTTTGTGATTTCAGAAAAAATATAATCAGATTCTCTGGTCATATCTACCAAAAATATTCTTTTTGTTCAATGGTCAAATAATTCATAGTTCATAATATTTTGTTTATTTATTTTTTGTATTTTTTCAAGTTTTGAAAATTATTTATAAAAAAAAAGGAAGGAAGGTCAGAAAACCAGCCTTCCTTGTTGAGCAAATTTTAGATGCTTTTGGCATTTTTGGATTTATCGTAATCCTAGCTTGCTCATGAAATAATTTATCTCAGCGATATTATTATACTCAAAAACATTTCATTTGTCAAATTTTTGAAGACTTTTTTTATAATTAAGAATTAATAATGAAGAATTAAAAATGTATGACGTGTTCATACCTATTGAAACTTATAGGAAATTAGTCAAAAAATGTATTGAATTTTTAAAGAGTTTTGTTATAATTTTATATATTTATTTTATTTTTTTTATGAAAAAGAATTTTTTTTCTGATAATATAGATTTCTTTGCAAGATGGAGAGATAATGAAGAAGCTCAAAAATTTTTTTCATATTTGCAAGAATGACACAACACTATATTTCTCACATGAAAAGCATGAACCGGAAAATCGACTCTCATTCAAGATACGATATCATTTTTTAAAAATGAAAATAAATATCCTATTGTGCTTTGATCTACTTGAATTTCAGCATTAAATATTGGTTGACAGACTGTGCATTCATTTTTTTCTCTTGAAATTGACGATGTATATTACAAAGATATTCAGTATTATCTAAAAGATAAATCTCAAAAAAAATATAAATTAAAAAAATCAAAAATAGAGTTGTTAATCCAGTCTCCTTTTGTAATTATCGATGAAATTAGCATGTTGAGTTCAAATGTCTTGGATTCTATTGATTTTTTGATGAGATTTTACCTGGCATTATACACAAAAAATAAAGTACTGGCAAGAATACCTTTTGGTTGAAAAAAAATGATATTTGTGGGTGATGTATATCAATTACCACCAGTGAAAACAGAAAAACGAATAGGAAAATTTAGTGAAATATATGATAGTGAACGATTCTTTGATTCAAATGTTTTTAAAAAATTAGTCAAAGATGATTTGTGGAAAGCTGTAATTTTGAAAAAGAATTACAGACAATGAAATGATAATAAATTTTGAGAAATTTTGGATTCAATTAGATCTATGTGAATTACAAAAGAAAATATAGATTTATTAAATAAACAAAAAAGAAATTCAAAAATATTGGAAGACTCAATTTTGCTGTGTACTCATAGAAATAAAGTTGATATTGAGAATCAAACAAAGTTGAATTCTTTACCTTGAGATGAAAAAATATTTGAATCGCAAACAATTTGAGATTTTCCAAACTACCTAAAAAGAGCAGATGATACATTGATTTTGAAAAAATGAGCAAAAGTCATGATGCTGTGCAACGATAAAGCATGATTTTGGGTTAATTGATCTATAGGTGAAGTTACATGATTTGATGAGTGAATAATTTTTGTGAATATAAATTGAAAAGTTTATACTGTATGACAAAATGTATGGGAAAATAAAAATATCACAATAGATGAGAATTGAAAAATTAATGAAAACATTGTCTGATATTTTGTACAATATCCTATTAAATTAGCGTATGCTACTACCATTCACAAATCTCAATGAATGACTTTTGATACATGTAGATTGGATATTTCTCATATATTTACTTGATGACAAGCATATACAGCACTTAGTAGAGCAAAAAGTTTAGCTTGAATATCTCTGTCTTGAGATATAAAAATACAGCATTTGTATTTTGATAAAAAAATTATAGATTTTGTGAAAAAATATTTGAATTAATTGTACTAAAAGCTTTCAAGAATTTTTATCACATCAAAAAACTTATTTGTTTTGTTGCACAATTCTTTTGCTTCTTTTCATCATGGAATTCACTTTAGATATTGATGAAAATACTTTCTAAAGGTCAAAGGGGTATAGTAAATTTTTTCTATATTTTTTTCGATATCTATATTTTCTATTTCTTCTAAATTTGGATATATTTTTTCTTTTCGATTTTCCTTTAGACTTTGTAAGTAAATTTCAAATTTTGCAGATAATTTTAGATGCTCGATAGCCGTTCCTATTTTTTCTTGAATATCTGGTTCGTGGTTTGTAAATATTCGCGGATTTCAAATAGCGGCTTGTCATATCATTATTCCATCTAAACAAATATTATTATATTTTTCTTTTTCAGTTATTTCTCAATGTCTTTTTATAGCTCAGTTCCCTATTATTTTACAGTTTTTATTTGCTTTTGCTTTTAGTTCATAGATAAAATCTCGATCTCACTCTCCATGATATAGCTCTTTTAATGTCCTCGAATGGACTGAAATTTTATCACAGTAATTACTGGCTTTAACTAAAAACTCCAATTGTCTATTTTTGTCTACATTGTCTAAACCTGTCCTACTTTTTATGCTAAATGATAGGTTTAGTTCTTTTGAAATGTCCTGAATAATCTTTAATGTCCTTTCTTTATCTTTCATCAGCGTTGAACCGCCTCATGATTTCATAATATTGTTTGCTGGACATCATGTATTTAATTCAATTCAAGCGATTTTATCTCAATATAAATCTTGAATTTTTAATGCTGTATCAAGTAATTTTTCTTCATTTCAGCCAAATATTTGTAAAATTATTGGAAATTCGTAAGGTGTGTTGATTATGTTTTTTACTACATTTTCTGGGCATGCTAAAAATCAATCTGATGTCATAAATTCAGACCATAGTCGTAATTCATTATCTGGATTAGCGTTATACTTGTCGAATATCTTTTTTGTAATGACCCTACATGGTAAATCTGTAATTCAGTCCATAGGTGCAAGTCATAGAATCATATATACTATATATCATATAAACTTTTACTTATTTTATTTTTTTATTAGACATTTTCAATCGTAAAAAAGCCCATTTAATGGACTTTTTGTAGAGAGTTTAATTCGTTTCGTAAAGATACGATACTGTGCTTTATCGATCGAAAAGCATATTCTCTGCTTTTTAGAATTTTTTCAAGGAATTTTGTGCTAAGGTTTTCTGTGCTCCTTCTATAAATTCTTGTCTTGAGTCTATTGATTTCTTTTTTTACTTCATTTAATTTTTTTTGTTGTTTGGCTTCTTTGCATGTAAGCTTATAAATCTGGTCAATTTTTGACCTTCTATGATTCTGTTTCATGATTTTGTTTTTTTAACTTTCTTGTTAAGAAACATATAAATTTTTGATAAAAATTCAATAAAAAGTTGTAAAAAATTTGCAAATTTTGTTTTTTTTGATTATAATTATGTTATCAGATAGTTCTTTTTTACAGAATTTTTATATTTTAATATTTGGATTTGGGACATTTTTTTGAGAAACTGTTTAATATGAAACATGAATCTATTTGCAAGGATTGAGATAATTTTTCTAATTGTGAAAATCTGTTGAAAAATACAAATTTGCAACCAGAAGCTCAGCAAGAATCGAGAATATCTAAAATGAAAAAAAATTTTGAAAGGAAGTTTTCTATCAGGCTTACTTCAGAGAGAAAGCAAAAACTTGCTGAGAGTATCGTTGAAAATTCTAATGTCTGAAGATTGTATCGGATACAATTAGTTATCGCTTGTATGCTGGCGACACTTTGATTACTTATGAATTCTATACCTGTTGTGATTTGATCGATGTTAGTCTCTCCTATTATGACTCCTATTCAGACATTCGCTTTTGCAGTTATAAATTGAAAAAAACATATGTATATAAATAGTTTGAAAGTATTGCTTTTGAGTATTTTTGTTGCAGTACCATCAAGTTTTTTGATATGTTATGTAATTCCTTTTTCTTGAATCACTGAGCAAGTATTGTTAAGGGCTACACCTACAGTTGTTGATTGAATTGTCGCTGTATTGTCTTGAATTATTGCATTTATATTTTTGTCTGATGAAAAGTTGGAGACAAGTATTGTTTGAATTGCTATAGCTGTGTCATTGATGCCACCATTAGCGGCTGTTTGAATTGGTTTACATTTCATGAATTGGTCAGTCGCTCAGTGAAGCTTTCTTTTGTTTATAACTAATTTAGTCTGAATTTTAGTTGTGGGTATTTTGATATTTTATTTGTTTTGATTTAGAGCAACAAATAAAGATTGAAAAAAAAGAACGAATGTTACTATTATAATGTTGATTGTATTCGTTTGACTAATTATGGTCCCATTGTGGAAATCTATGACACAGATTGCAGATTCTCAAAAAACTAATAGCATGATTACACAAGTTTCAAATGATTATTTTAGTAGTTTAAATAATGAAATTGTAATTAATGAATTGTCGTTTCGTAATGTGTCAGATGATACTGTGCGTATAATTTCAAAATTGGATGTCCCATCAGAATTTACATTTACAAATTTACATAAAGAAGAATTGACAAAAAGGCTTTCTGATGCTTTGTGAAAATCTGTGGAATTAGATTTAGATATTGTGGAAATTTCCAGTGTTTATATTGAAAAGTGAGAATCTCCTGAAAAAATATTGTTAGATAAAATTAATCAATATTTGGTTTCAAATAATATTATTTTGGTTGATAGCAAAAATTTATTGTCGAGTAGTAATTTCTTATTTTTGAATTTATATACAGATTCATATTTTGATAAAGAAAATGTGAAAGATGAAATTTTGGAAATTATCGGACCAGAATATTCATGAGCAAAATTAGTATTACAGCGACAAGATAATTTACAAAAGCAAGAAGAAGAAATAATTGAAAGATCGCAGGCTGAGATTGATTTAGAAAAACAATTTTCACTATTGTTTAAGTGATGAGAAATTTCTTTATTTGATTTGGAATATTTGGAAAGAGTACAGGATGAAGAATATGAAAAATATGCACAATTGATAATAGAATTTACGACACCGTATTCTGCATACAGAACAAAACAAATTCTTTCTGAATGGAAAGATTTGGTAAAAGAGTATCTGGGAATGGATGTAGTGATGAAAGTAAAGTTTGAGGAGGTTAATTTGATGGAGATATAATTTTCCATTGTTTTTTTCAAGAATATCCATATTTTTATTTTGTTTAATTCCCTTATTTTTTGTGATGAAAAAATATTTAGACAAAATTATGGTTTTTGTGAAATGAGTTTTGATGTGAACTTGTGATGTGATTCCATGAGTTAGTGGATGAACAATTGCTTTTATTACTTGAATTTATGATAAATTAATTGATTCATTGTATTGATTCAATTTGAAAACATTGAAATTAGTTTTTAAAGGGAAAATAAAAGAAGCGCGAAATGCAATAAATTGATGATTTTTGTTGGCGTTGTTTTTGTGAATTTTGGTTGCAGTTTTTACATTCGCAAAACTAATAAGTTTTTTGCTGTCTAATTATCCATCTTATGTCTGGGCTTTTTTCTTTGGATTAGTTATTTCTTCTGTTATAATATTAACCAAGTCTTTGAAAAACTGATTCAAATGGTCATATTTATTGTGGTTGCTCGTTTGAATTGTCATTTGATTAGTTTTGACTTCATTGCCTGTAATGAATTTATGAAATTGAAATTTAACATTATTCGTTTCATGAGCAATAGCAATTATGGCTATGATTTTGCCATGAATTAGCGGATCATACATATTATTGATCTTAGGACAATATCAAAATGTACTTGGATATGTAGTTGAACTAACTTCTCACAATTGGTCAGCAATAATTCCTTTGGTAATATTTATTTTATGATGTGTAGTTTGATTGATATTATTTGCAAAATTGTTGCATCGAGTAAAAGAAAAATGGCATGATCAGATGGTGATAGTTTTGACTTGATTTATTATAGGATCTTTACAAAAAATTTGGCCATGGAAAGAGACTATTGAAACTTATTTGGATAGTCATGGAGTAGAGCAGCCATTAGTTCAAAATAATGTTTTACCATCTTGGTCAATGAATGTTGTTTGGTGTGTTTTATTGGCTATTGTCTGATTTATTGTTGTGTGGTTGATTGATTATATTAGTAGAAAAAGAAAATAATTTTTTGCCCCTTTTTAAAGGGGCTCCCAGAAGGGGTGGGGATTTTTTTTATATATGATTATGATAAGAAATCCTCCGTCACTTCGTGACACCTCCTTTAAAAAGGAGGAAAAGTCTGAAGATATTTTATATTTGGATGAGATAGATGAAAAATGTGATAATGCTTGAAAATATCCGTAGTGCTTATAATGTCTGAAATATTATTCGTACTGCTGATTCTCTTGGGCGAGATGTGTGGATGTCTGGATATACTCCTTGGCCAGATGAGCAACCAAAGGTGAAAAAGACATCACTTTGAGCAGAAGAAAATGTGGGATTGAAAAGATTTGATGATGCTTTGCAGGCGATATCTTATGCAAGAGAAAATGGTTTTGATGTATTGGCATGAGAGATAACTCCAGATGCTATTGATTTGGCTAAATATGAAAAAAGTTGAAAAAATATTATGTTAATTTTGGGAAATGAAGTTGATTGAGTACAAAAAAAGACATTGGAAACAGTGGATGCTGTAGTTTATATTCCAATGTATTGAGTCAAAGAATCTATGAATGTGTGACAGAGTAGTGCTATTTTTATGCGAGAATTGAGAAATAATTTAATTAAAATATAAAAATGAATAATTTTATTTTTTTTGATGGCAATAAAATAGATATATGAAAAAATGCAATATTTTTTATATGACTTTCTTATAAATTAGATCGTGAATGAAATATTTTGGAAGCTTTTTCAGATAAAACTGCATCATGAAAAATATTACAAGATATAAAAGATAAATCTTGAAAAAATATTGTCATGCTTAATTTAGTACAATGAGTACCACTTGATAAAAATTGAAAAATTAGATATCCATCTGATGTAGAAAAGGGAAAGTGATATGAGTATATAAAATGACTTATAAAAAAATATAATCCAGAAAGGATTTTTTTGTTTTGAAAACAAGTACATGATATGTTTGAAGAGGATAGAGATAAATATGGTAATCGTTTATATTTTTTTGAACATCCATCATATATTTCTGTATACAAAAAATCTAATGTAGAGGATTATAAGCAAGATATTTTGGATAATCTATAAACTTTCATTCAAGAAATTTACTAGAGGATAAAGTACTTTGCAGTATTCTACGACTTTTTTTCAGAAATCTGGAGATAGTACTTCCTCATTGCTAAGTGGTAAATCTACTAATCGATCTTTGTATTTTAAGTATTTTTCTATTTTTGTTAACTCTTTGATTTTTTTAATTTTTTCGATATCTATATTTAACTTTGGAATATTTTTTAGTGGCTCACGAATTGAATAAACTCATCAAAAAATGTTTTTGAAATTTTTATTATTTATGATTTTTAGAAATTCTGTAGAATTCTCTAAGATAGCTTCTCTTACCGTATTTTCATCTTTGTATAATGGTCGAGCTAATCATCAGCAGAGCATACTTTTGTTATTTTCTATATGAATATAATATCAAGCCTTGTTAAACTTTTTTCAATTTGGTGTGATGAATCATCATAGGTTTGTCTTGTATGGAGCTTCACGATTTCTTGGGAATCTTTGATCTTTGTATATTCTATAGACACATTGTTTAGCAGTCAATCATTGTAGATCTTTATCGAATTTTGATATTTCTAATATTATTTCATCAATAAAATTATCAAATGAGGCTTTAATTTTTAGGTATAGTGGTTTGTATAAATCAAAAAATTTTTTATCATTGAAATCTTCAAGTCATTTTAAAAATTCAAATGTTTGTGAATGTAACATTAATTAATAATTAAGAATTAAAAATTAATAATTTGTCATTCTGAGTGAAGCGAAGTGGAACGAAGAATCTAAATATTATTCAATAAAATTTTTCACTTCGTTCAGAGTGTTATTTGAATGTTAAACAAAAACCTCTCTAATTCAAGAGAGGTCTTGTATATTTTTGAAAAGATTTTTATTTTACGGCAGATACAAGGTGGTATGTGTCAGTAGCAATCATTAATTCTTCTTCTGTAGGTACAACTAATACTTTGACTTTTGAATCATCTTTTGAGAGAATTACTTCTTCTCATCTAATTGTATTTTTTTCATCATCTATTGTGATTCACATGTATGCTAATTTATCACAAATCCTTTTTCTTATAATTGGTCAGTTTTCTCAAACTCATGCTGTGAAAACGATTGAGTCTACTCATCACATTTCTGCTGTATATGCTCAAATATATTTTACTATCCTATGGATATAAACATCTAATGCTAATTGACATTGAGCATCTCATGTTTCTATGTCTCTCATATCACTTGATTGTCCGGATAATCATAGGAGTCATGATTTTTTATTCATGATATTTTCAACATCATCTCATGTTAATTTTTCTTTTTTAGCAATATAATTAGGAATTGCAGGATCTAAATCTCCACATCTGGTTCCCATTACAAGTCATGCTACAGGAGTAAATCATGTAGTTGTATCAATTGATTTTCAATTTAATACAGCTGTAATACTTGCTCAACTTCATATATGACATGTAATCATTTTGTGATTGTTTATATCAACTCATAATATTTCTGCAGCTCTACCACTTACATATTTGTGAGATGTTCAGTGAAATCAATATCTCCTGATTTTGTATTTTGTGTAATATTCATATGGAATTGCATATAAAAATGCTTCTGGTTTCATTGTTTGGTGGAATGCTGTATCAAATACTGCGATTTGTGGAACATTTTCACTCATTAATGCTTTACATGCCATAATTCATTCTATATTTGCTGGATTGTGTAATGGAGCAATTTCAACACAAGCTTCAATTTCTTTCAATATATTATCATTTATTATCACTGAGTCAGAGAAATTCTCTCCACCATGTACAACTCTATGTCAAACGGCTTCAATTTCTCAAATACTGTTCATAATGGCAGTTTCTCACTCAGTTAACAATTTAAAAGCTTCGTTTAATGCTTCTTTGTGATTTTTAATTTGCTTTTCGTAGACTGTTTTTTCTCATTTTGCTTTGTAATTTACTATGGACATTTCTAATCCAATTTTTTCGATGAGTCATTTTGCGAGAGTCTCTTTTTGTGGCATATCAAATACTTGATACTTTAGAGATGAACTTCATGCATTGATAACTAGTACTTTCATGTGATTTTATGTAATTAATTTAAAATGTTAAATGAGTTTAATATGTAATTTATTTCATTTATGTACTGATTGAACGTGTCTTTTGTCGCTGTGTATTGGAATACATATGCTTTATTGTCATCTAACAATACTGCCTGTTGTGCTTTTATTTCATATCAATTTTCTGATAATTCATAGGTTAATATTAACCCTTTTATTGAATTTATTTCAATATTTTGTTTGTCAATTTCGTTATAACTTTCGTATAAATCTGTGAGTCATTTGATTGTACTTTCTGTGTATGATTCTAATGTTTGTTTTGTTTGTAGCTCTTGTACTATTATTCCGAGATTTTCATTTATACTGTCGTTTTTTGGAGTTTTTATTTCTATATTGAATCAATCTATTTCTTCTTGAAAAGTCCAATTGTTTGGGATTTGTATTTTGAAATTGTTTTTTTTGTTTTCATATTCTATGTATTCTGTTTCTTCTCATAATTCTATTTCTTCAATTTGTTCATTATTAATTGATTCGTTTTGTGTGTTTTCAATCTGTATACTCTTGATATTTGGTTGTACTTTTGTGTCGCAACCTGTAACAACAAAACAAAATATAAATAAAAGTGTTGATATTAATTTTCGTTTTTCCATGAAAAATTCGTTTTTTTATAAAAACTATCATTAATTTTATTTAAATACAAAATAAATTCAATACTAAAATTAAGTTTGGGATAATTGTGTGTCTATTTTTGTCTAAATGTGTCTATTTCGCCTGTCCTATAATTTTTTACTTCCAATAAATAATGTATTATTTGATGGCTTCCAATTATTTATTTCATTTCAATTTTTATCAAGATATGCTAATTTTTCATTTATGAATCAGCTTTCTTTACATAATAATTCTAATTCTTTAATGGTAAAAATATGGTAAAATCTATATAAAATCTCTTTTCCGTGTCTCCATGGTATATGTAAATCATTTCGTTTGTGGTTTCAAAATGTGTACATTGTTTTTAATATAGATTTTATTAGTTCTTTTTTATATTTTTTTTGAAATCGGTTTGAAAAACTTCGATTTGTCATTATTAGCTTTCATCAATACTTTAACGACTTATAAAAACTTTTCATTAAATACAATCTTTCTGATCCTTTTTCTATATGTTGAAAACTTGCAATTCAAATGATAAAATCAAAACTTTCTTGAGTTGTTTTTTTTATGTAATTACTGATGTCATCACAAATAAATGTATCTTTAGGATTGTCTTTTTGTGCATATTTGAGCAGTCCTTTTGAAATATCAACTCATGTATAATTAATTTTTATTCATTTTAAGTTTTCGTTGAGATATTTGATAACTCTTCCTCCTCAACATCAAAATTCTAGTATTGATATCTCTTTTTTTCAATATTTTTGTATTTCATTTAAAATGAATGGTCAATCGCTTCGATATTTATTCCTGCTTAAATAGTATTTTTCTGCAATTGTATCGTAAACTTCTTTTAAATCTTTATTTTTCATTTATTAGAAAATTGATTGGTTTGTAAAAGCTTTTTCTTCCTCGTTTTTAATTTCTGATTTTGGTTTTGCTAATTTTACAAAATCTTCTAGTGTGAATATTATTTCTTTATCGTCGATAAAAATCTTTTTAAAATGTAGTAAATATAGTAGGACAAATGCCGTCATTCTTACATCATTTTTACAATATTTTTTGAATTCTTCCAAATATTTAGCATCTCAAGTTTTTTGGTATTCTTGTCGCAAAACTTCTCATTCAGCTCATGATGTTAAAGTTTTTTGTATTCAAATAAGGGCTTCAGATAACTTATTTAATCAAATTCTCCTTCCTGATAAATTCCAGATAAAATAGAAGATGTCTAAACTTTTTTTATTTAAAATTTCTAATTCTTGGTTTGTCAATCAGCCTTGTTTTATTGTAATTGGATTGTCGAATGCAAAGCTATTAAATCAAATTATATATCAGTCAAATTCCACTAATTTTTTTGCAAAATTTTGTAATCATTCGATGTCTATATATTCATAATCCATTTTTTGATTTCAAGGAGTCATTGAATATGCTAAAAGGAATTTGAACGTATCAAGATTTTCTCATATTCAAACCGTCGTTTCAATATCATAGACGAGGTATGGTTTTCCGTTGATTGTGTTGAAGTTTCCTGCTTTGAATTCATCAAATAGAATTTCTTCGATAGATTTTTGTCATGTCTGTCTTTCCTTTTTCATGATGTAGTGCTTCAATAAATCCTGTATTTTTGATTTGTCATTCATAGGTATAGTTAATTGAATTTTTTCAATTTCATCTGATAGCTCTAAATTATCTCATTTTTGTGCTATTTTGAAAAATGGCTCTCATCTATCAAAATAATATAATTTTTTTCATTCTTTAAATATGATTTTTACCAAGTCGTTTATTCATTGGCATTTTTCTCTTTTGATAATATTGTATAGATGTGGTATGAATTCGTTTTTTACATTTTTGATGTCTTCAATTGAAAAATTTTTGTACATTATTTGCAATAATTATTTAATCTAAAATTAGTCATGAAAATATTTTTTTAAGGTATTCATCTAATAATTCTGGTAAATATTTTTTAGTAGTTCACTTATCTAAATTGTATAAATAACCTATTGGTTCAATAATGAATCTATTTATTTCGTATTGATTTTCAGACGTTAAGTATAGTGAAAAATTTTTGTAAATTGCATCATCTTTTTCTTCTCCTTTGTCTTTCAAAAATATAGGTCAAAGTAATTTTGTGTTTACGTCATATATTCAGATAAAATCAATATTGCTAATTGAAAATTCTGCAGCAACTTTTCAGTTTCTTTCTCATATGTCGGAGATGTTAACTCATAAGTATGTCTTAAAATCTTCTATAGCGGTTATAGCATTATTATTTCATATGAGAGCGTTACTTTTTCATTTTCAAGGATCATAAGCTATAATATTTGGTATTATATTTATGATTGTGGTAGCATTAGTTGTTATTCATGAAAAATTCTCATTTACGAATGATTGTATTTCATTGTTAGTTATTTGTATGGATGAAATATTATAATTATCCATTTCAAATTTGTATAGTATTTTCTGTCATGTTAATCATTTTAATATATTTACTTTGTCTTCACTGCAGTTTAATAGCTCTATTCAATTTATATTTAGCTTATCTAATTTATCTTTTATTTGAATGCAAGGTGTAAGATTTGAGTTGCTAGATTCATATACTGCAAT
>CALCYP010000124.1 GCA_937906635.1 uncultured bacterium
ATTATCTTATTATATACAAAAAAATAAAAAAATGCAAATTTTTTGGGACTTTTTTTCAAAAAAAGTTTAAATTTTTTGAAAATATAATTAAAATTAGTGCTAAATACTTAAATTAAAATATTGATTTTTGATATCTAATTCATATCATATTAATATACAATAATTTAAATAAAAATTAATTAGATGAAAATAATATGTTATAATAATGAGAAAAGAGAAATTTTACTAAAAGAAAGATGAATAGATTTATACATCATTGCCGATATGATAAATAATTGAAATATCTTAGATGATTTACCACATCCAAAAAGAAAAAACCAAAAAATCTTTATTATAAACTATGATTGATATCCATGCGAAGTTCCATATGTAGAGACAGATAATAAAATTTTCTTAAAGACAGCATTTTTTGATAGAAAATTGAAAAAATTTTATTCATTATAATACAAAATGCCACAATTTAGATTAACAGCTGAAGAAAAAGAATTACAAGGTTTAATTACACCAGAATATATAAAAAACAACCGTCTTTCAGATTCTGAAATACAAAGAAGAAAAGAAGTATTAAAATGATATTCTGTACAAAAAGCCGAAAAAAAAGCCATAAGCATTAGACTTTTATCTTCTGATATTTTAAAACTAAAAGCAAAAGCTGAATCTATGGGAATACCATACCAAACACTAATAGCACTTGAATTACACAAATTAGTAAATTAAAATTTTTAATTATATTTCTTATAGTAATATTTATCTATCACATTGAGAAATAAATATAAATACATCATTATTAATTCTTAATTAAACTCATGATTCTCGGAATCGACCCATGAATAAAAAAACTCTGATATGCTCTTATACAACCAGATCTAAAAATCGTGGATGCAGGAATTTTGAAAATGGAAGAAAAAAAGTTTGATAGAGTAGAGCAGTATCATAGGATGCTTGAAATTCATGATTTTTTTGAAGATATGATAAAAAAGAATAAAATAGAAAAACTTGTCATGGAAAGATATTTCATCACAGATTTTAACAAAAAAAATGTAGAATTTTTATACTGAATGAGAGGAGTAGTGATGACACTTGCTATGAAAAATTGAATTGAAATTTTTGAATACACACCACAAGAACTCAAAAAAAATATTACCTGAAATCCTAAAGCAGATAAGCAGACCGTACAAAAATTTATTACAAAAATCTACAAACTCGAAGATATCCCAGAGTTTCACGATGCTGCAGATGCACTAGGTTTTGCATTTTTAGGAACTAGAAAATAATTCGGACTTGTCATTCTGAGGGAGTAGGACGACCGAATAATCTAAAAAGTATACAAAAAGATTCATCACCGCACTTCGTTTCGTTCAGAATGACGTTTCATAGTCATTCTGAGAAGTAAAGCGACGAAGAATCTTAAAATTAAAAATAAGATTCTTCACTTCGTTCAGAATGACATGGAAATCAAATTCTCCGCAATCTTCAGTAATCTTCTGAAATCATAATATTCTAATCAATTCCACTTAATCTTTCAATTCAATTTTCTGTAATTGCTACCATGTATTCCCATTGAGCTCAAAGGTCTCATTTTTTACAATACAGATTCCAATCATTATTTCATTTGTACATTACATCATCACTTTTTACGGCAGTAATAGGCTCAAAACAGACCACCATTCATGGTACGAATTGAATTTTCTTTGTGTCTGGATGTGGATAATTGTATATATAAGGTCTTTCATGTCATTTAATTCAAACCCCATGTCATGTTAATGTCTTTATTACATTAAATCAGTCATTTGTGACTACATTGTATACAGCTTTTGAATAATCATAAACAAATTTTCATGGTCAAGTCACAGTAAATCAAGTATCAAGAGCTTTTTTCGTCGTATCAATCAAATCTTGAGCGAGGGGATTCGTCATTTCTCATCAAATTACGATAGAAAAAGCACTATCTGACACGAATTTATTGTGAGTAACTCAAGTATCCACTTTCAATAAATCTCAATTTTTCAAAATATAATCGTCTGGAATTCCATGAACCACGCAATCATTTACAGACAAACATAAATTTGCTGGAAATCATTCAAATCATTTGAAAGTTCATTTCACATTATTTTTGTCCATAAAATCTTGAGCCAAATCTTCAAGTTCAATCAAACTAACTCAAGCTTTGCAATTATCTCTCATCAAATAGAGTAGTTCATTCAAATATTTTCAAGCTTCACGAATTCATTCAATTTGTTGCTTATTTTTTATAATAATTCAATCATGATTAGACATTTTAAAAACAAAAAATATAAATTAAATTGTCATTCTGAGGGAGAGAAACGACCGAAGAATCTTTTCCTCCTACTTTTTAAAGGAGGTGGCCGAAGGCCGGAAGATTTTTAAAAATCCCCACCCCTACGGGGAGCCCCTTTAAAAAGGGGCAAAATAATATGTTACATTCCAGAAGATCAAAATCATCATTCATTTCTATCCGTTTCATCCAAATTTTCAACCTTAATTAAGTATAAATTATAAAAAATTACAAATTTAGTTGAAATCAATATCTGTTTATGTATGTATGATATATGCAATGATGTTTTCATATTATTAACAATTAAAAATTCAGAAAAAATGAAAAGGTTCTTTAAAAACAACAAATTTAGTATTGCTGTAGTTTCTGTTTCCTGCTTATTGGTTATCTCAATGATTTCTATCTTTGTCTCATGTAACAAAGAAGGAGGAATTGATACAAATAAGTCAGAGTCTGATACATCTCAAATATCTGGTGTGGAATACCCAATACCAGAAATTCCTATCACACTAATAAGCGATATACATTTTATCAAAGAAGGTGAAATCGGTTGGTTCGATACAGATGGTAAAGGAATTCCTGTAAGTAGCACTAGTGCACAATTTCATTACCTACCAAACGACATCAAAAATTATGATGAATATTATAATCTCATCAAAGGTGATGATAATTCAAAGTACAACATTTTGAAAATAACTTTTGGTGAAGATATGACTTATTTTTCCTCTGTTCCAGCTATACCAATTATTCATGTAGAAAAACCTACTCAAGAAGAAGTTGATAATGTGCTAAAAATGTTCGAGTATCGAGAAGATGATATTAAACAAATAAATTTATTAAATTCTATGACATCACAACAAGCTCAATAATTTTTTAACCAATTTGAGAACTTGAGCTGTGATGTATTATATCAGTGCCCATGTATACCATTTCAATATGCGAAAAACGGTTGCTATGCTCGTGCACATAACATGCTTTTTCTATAAATTTTATGCTCCAGAAGATCAAAATCATCATTCATTTCTATCCGTTTCATCCAAATTTTCAACCTCAATTCGATCTACGTAGTGACATTTTTCAATAATCAATTGAGCAATTTTATCTCATTTTTTCACTTCAAAATCCTTATGTCCAAAATTTATCAAGATAACTCATATATCTCATCTATATCAACTATCTACAACTCATGCTAACACATCAATTCAATACTTATACGCCAAGCCACTACGAGGTGCAATCCTTGCATAAAATCATTCTGGTACCGCACATGAAATATTTGTTTTAAATAACTTTCTTTCACCAACTTTCAAAATATAATCTTCAGTAGAAAACAAATCGTATCAAGCATCGGTAGCCGTATTTTGTTGAGGCACAATCGCATCATTTGATAATTTAACAAACTTTATTTTCATAGTATATATTTATAAGTAAATGGTTGTCTACATTTTAAGAGAAAACACAATATTGCGCCCCATTGGGGAGCTCCCCCGCAGAATTGCGGGGGTGAGGGGGTTAACCCCCAACTAGCCCCACAATACTGCGGGGCAGAACAACTTCCCCATAGGGGCAGAATTTTTATTCATTATTTCGTAGTCTCACTCCTTTAAAAAGTAGGGAATGAATAACTTATAATTCAATCTCATTCCAAGAAAAAACTCTTGTTATTCAATTAGGTAATACATCACATTGATTCCAAGGCTTATCAAGTAAAAAACTTTTTATTCAATTATTGGCACAATCAATACATGTATCCAAATTATCATCAATTATTATACTTGCTCACAAATCTTTACAAATATCAGATTTTTTTCTTGCACGACTAGTGAAAAAATTTGCGAAAATCACTTTATCAAAGCAGTTTGGAAAATTTCTTTTAAGCCACAATTTTGTTGAAAGTTTCATTCGAGATAATCTAGCAGTCACAGCATAAAGTAAATATCATTTTTTCTTTAATTCTAACAACTTATCCAATGCTCATTCAACCACTTTTATTTTCTTTGACAATCAAGATCACATTTGAAACTTTACAAACATCCACAATGCAGAATTCTTTGATAAACCAAGATCTGGTATTTCCCAAAGATTATAGTTTATCAGGTCATCCCGATTAACCTTTTTTCACTTTCGGGTATAATTATGCTTTTCAAGCATCGACTTAATAGTTTCAGCCAAAACCTCATCAATATCTACCGCGATAATTTTCTCACTCATATACACAGCATTCAATATAAATCATTAT
The DNA here is from genome assembly GCA_937906635.1 of uncultured bacterium. Taxonomy (GTDB): domain Bacteria; phylum Patescibacteriota; class Gracilibacteria; order Absconditabacterales; family Absconditicoccaceae; genus JALOAF01. Next base: position 4,536 of record CALCYP010000124.1, read on the forward strand.
TGTCTCCCTTTTTACCGTGCCCGGGCTCAAGCGAAGCGGTCCCGTCTTCAGTCAAAGACACTCGATCTATCGGTGCGGGATTAGCAGGGAGGGGAGAAACCCGTAGGGCAGAGGGATTTTTTTAAAAAATCTTTCTAGCTTCTCGAACAACCTCCTTTAAAAAGGAGGACAATTTTTAACAATTAAATTTTATTTACTAATCTTCCGATCTTTTTCAAATAATTCTTTAAATTCCGTGATAATTCAATCATCAATTATTAAAATTCAGATCTCTCTATTTTTATCTAAACTATTTTCTGACAAATTCATACTTCACAAAAGTAATATTTCATTATCTACTAGAATCATTTTCGTATGATTGTAATATTTACTAAATTTTCTGGCAACTCACGGACCAAAATACTCAACCAAATAATTATTTGAATCTGTATTTGAGACAATAAATCTAAAATCATTTAATTCCATAGATTTCTCTTTTAGAATATCTAATATATTTTCATCGACAATATATTGAGTCTGTATCAAAATACTATCTTTTGCATTTTTTAATAAATATTCTATAGTTTCACGACAATTTATATTACAAACAACCAAATTCGGATGCAAATCATCTATTTCAAGTTGTTCTCAAATCCAATCTTTATCAAAAATTTTATTCAAACTATTCCAAACTCAAGTATTTTCAGAATAAAAGAAATGTTCACGATTGGTAAAAAAACTAGAATGTGTCAAATTGGCAGTCTGAATCCAAAATCCTGAGTCAATTAGTGCAATCTTGCTGTGAGTATACATGGTTCACATTTGTTCATCACTTTTTATCTGAAATCTCGGATAATCTAAAAAATATTCTTGCACTTGTTTCCATGTGTTTTGATATTGTTGATATTTATTATTTTCCATAATTAGATTTATGATTACTCATTTTTCCAAAAGTCATTTCATTATTTGTTTAATTTCTTTTTTTGTATATTCATAGGTCTGAATTTTTACGGTATCTTCGGCAGATTCCAAAGATTGAGAAAATGCATTCCAGCTATTTGCTGGAGAATAATAAAATTTTCAGGTAATATTTTGTAAATTTTCAATCCTATCAAATATTATATCATCAGAAATTTTATTTGAAATTTTAATAGAAGATAAAAAATTGTCATTAAATGTTATTGTTAAATCTTTTGTAAAAAAAGCAACTACACAAGCAAAGATTATGGCTATAAGTACAAATTTCTCAATTGTTAATTTTTTCATACCAAAAAATTTGACAAATTATATTAAAATAATTATAATATAAAAGTTATATAAACAATTTTTTATTTTTTACAAACAAAAATGACAATATTATTAACTGGAGCATGAAGAGAAATACCAGCATATGAGCGCAAGATTAATTTTGCAATAGAAGAATTATCAAAAGAAACAGAAATTTCTGATGATTTGATAGATACAATCATAGATAAAATAAATTATAAAGATTGAGCAACATGAAAAGATAAATTACAAGAACAAATTAAAGAGCATATAAATGAAAAAGCAGATATTAATCCTGAATATCTGAGAACTAGTTTAGAAGAAAAAATAATTGATTACTTTAAACCAGAAACAAATCAAATGAAATCAATTTTGGAATGAAACATAAATACATTGTACAAACAATTACTTAAATGAGCTATTATCGATAAAAAAAGTTCAAAATTAATACAAGAACTTATAGTACATATTGTCTTATTGGAAAGTTATGAAAAAAAAGAAGAAAGCATTGAATCTGCTAAAAATGAATTATCTAAAGTTGTTGTTAATACAAAATGAGATATTGTTAACACAATAAATTAAAATACATAATTAGTTTTAAATTTTATTGTCGACACTTTTTAACAACATAAAAAGTGTCATTTTTTTTGACTTTTAGATTTTTTTCATTATAATAAATTATGTCAATATAAAAATATAATATTTTACAATATATCTAAATCAAAATGACAAAAACATCAAAAGAACAAATTCAAAATTCATGAGAATCTTTTAAAAAGGCTTGAAAACAACTATGAACAGCCATTGCATCAATAGCAACAGGTTTGTGAAATGTATTGAAATGAACATATCAAGCCGTTGATTCTTGAGATAAAAAAATTTGAGAGAATATTGAAAAGAAGATGCAAAAAAAATGAAAAAATACTTCGTGAAATGTGTGACATTTTTTCAGAAATAATATAGCGAAAATATTAATTTGAGCATCTGTCCTCACATATTGATGAACCAAAGCTGTTGAAAGCGTAAAAGAAAGACACGAAGAAAATACAGAATTAGCTATTAATGAGGAAGAAAAAGGTGATATACAATCAGCTGTAGTGGAGGATTTGCAGTATATTGAACAATGAGTAAAATTATTGCGCGATTGACCACTAACATTTTATGTAGTAAAAGAATGAGAATGACTTGGCATCATCAAAAAAAAGTTGGAGAAAATCCCAGAATTCTCTTATTTACAAGATCCCATATATTATGTGCCATCAGATTGATCAAGAAATATTAGTGCATTTAACACACCAAACACATCATTGCAACCATGATTTTTTCTACCAATACCTATAAAAATTGAAGATAGACAAATTGAATTAGACGAATTTAAAAATGATGCAAAACAGGCACTATCACAAATGAAAAATAATGAAAAATATGGAGATAAAACTAAAGAATTGTTAAATAAAATTTCGGAAAAAGATGTAATTAGTTTCATGGCGGCATATGCAAGAAGCGAGACAGCATGTGACCACGAAGATTTTAAAGATCAAATATGAACAGTAGAATTACACCGTCGAGAAAAAAAATACAAATCATATTCTTTTTCATATTTTCATATACTTATGGAAAAAAACGCTGATTGAAAAACTCCATGACCATGATTAAAAGCTAGATATAACCTATGATTAACAGAATGAGATTGTTATGATCCCATAAATGCTTGTAAATTATTTTTAGGATATTGCTTCGAAAAAAAGAATGATCCGACATATTTTTTTAAAATAAATAACCTGTGAGAAGCGAAAACAGTCTGATGAGCATACAACTGAGATAGTAATTACTGAAATAAATTACGAGCAAATATTACATATTGTAAAAATCACTAATTCAACAATCCGACAACAAATTCACCTTTTACGCTAAATTTCTTATTTTTCACTAATTCAATCAAATCATCTAAACTTCAATTGAAAATTTGTTCGTACATTTTACTTATTTCTCTTCAAACAAAAATTTTTCAATTAAATGAAAGTGTCTGTAATTCGGACAATAATTTTTCAAATCTATGTACGGACTCATAAAAAAATATTGGAGTATTTTTCATCATTCATTCATAATTATTAATTATTAATTTCAAAATTGTTTGTCTTCATTTTTTTTGTGGTAAAAATCATAAGAATACGAAACTGCTCGTATCAAATCAAGCAGAAACCACACCTGGTACCAACGCATTAGCTCATGGCAAAACAGTATATTTCAATCAATTTTCATTACAAAGTTGAATCAAAGATTTCCCAGGATCAGACAGTCAAGGAGTTCAAGCTTCTGAAACTACTCAAATATCATTATCCTGCATCAATTTCACATAAAAATTTAATTTTCACTTATCGGTAAAACTTGTCAGAGAATAAAAAGATTTATCAAAATAATCTATTTCATACATTGACAGTAATTTTTTGAAAGTCCTTGTATCCTCACAAATAAAAATTTTTAATTCTTTGAATAATTTTAAAGCCCTCAATGTAATATCATCTTTATTTCAAATTGGAGTTGGGATCAAATATAACATCTATGATTGTAAATAAAAATAAAACAAAATTCATAAAATAATAAACCAAGCAGCTACTGCAGATCGGAAATATATCAAAAATTTTGATTTTATTGTTTTATGATGGAAAACTTGCATTCAAAAAACAGCTCAAACAATTCAACCCAACAAAGTCAAAATCAAAAGAGTTTTCTCTGGGATCCTCCATTTTTTTTTGATAGCTCTCCTTTTGTCAATTCATCGAATTGTGAATGTTACGATATTTATCAACAAAAAATAAATTAAAAGAATCTTTATAATCATATATTATTTCAATAAAACGAATGTAAAAAAAAGAAAAATATTAGCCTAAAATGCCCAAAACATCATTATATCACAAATTCAGAATAAAATCTCTAACTTCATGTTTATCAGCTAATTGATTTAAGTATAACAAATTAATTATAATATTTTCACGAGTGTCTCAATCATTAAGAAGCTTTAAATAGAATTTTTTAGTTTCTTCAAAAAAGTTTTTAGAAATTTGTAATTTGTAATGCGGTATCGATAGTGAAATATATCAATTTCATTCAATCATGCAAGTACATGGATAGTAATAATTTCAACATAAATATCTATCATTATATTCAATACAAGAATCAATAAGGATTTCAAGAAAATGCATCAAAATCTGATCCTTCCAATGATGATAACCTAAAATTAAAATATAATTTAATTCATTATTAATTTTTTTCGATAATTTTTTGATCAAATCAACATTTCGATCTCAATATTTAACAATTTTTAATCAATGTTTAATTATGTTGTAATTTTCATCAGTGATAACATAATGATCAAAATTATAATAGGACATGTGATAATCAACGAGATCTCATATCGAGATACGATTATTTTCTCTCAAACAAAGTTCAGATTCGACAATTTTTCTCAATCTATTTGTAAAAATATTATCTTGTAACTCAACATTCAGAGCTATTTTCTCCTTTTTGAAAATATTCAGACTTAATGGAGATTCAATTGATTTTATAAAATCAGCTACATCGCGATTTCAAATATCAAACTTAGTATATCAGAAAAATGTTTGAGATTTAATTAGACATCTATCAAAATATTCACTAAAAGATAAATTATCAACATTGTGGACACAATGTTCCAAAAGATGTGGTAATTTGTTTGAATTATTTAAAGGAGGTGTTTGAATATAAAGATACATTTAATATATGAAATTAAAAAGAGGAAACGAAACGTCTCCTCTGTTTTGAAATTAAACATTAGCGGCGCTTGCCGTTGTTTGGCTTGTAATTGCCATTTTTCGTCTTCTTTTGCTCCTGGACAGGCTTTGACCGATTGGTGTGCTTGTCATGAGTGCTTTTTCTGGCACCTTTAGTGTGTTCAGCCATAATAAATTAATTTTTAAGTTTAACAATAATAATACAAATACGCAAAATGAATTATAATAATAAAAATAAGAAAATCAAGGAAAATAACGAATAGCACATTTTCAAAAATATATATTCTCTTGAAATAAAAAAATCGAACATTAAAAACAAAAAAAATTTAAATTTAAAATTTTAAAAAAAATGGAACTTCAAAGAAAATTCAAACTACCAAGAATGATCGCAAATAGTATAGCAAAGACAGCATTTAAAATTAAAACTTTTTGAAAAAAGGAAAGTTTGGAACATCAAGAAAAATTTTTGTTTAATTTGATACATAAATGCAGAAACACAGTATTTTGAAAAAGATACTGATTTGCCGATATTCAAACAATTGAACAATTTCAAAGAGATGTACCAATTTTTACCTACAAAGAATTCCAACCACGAGTAGAATACATGCTCAAATGAGAAGAAAATATTTCATATCCTGGTAAAATTCCACTTTTTGCTGTTTCATCATGAACGACTTGAGAAAAATGAAAATATTTACCACTTACCAAAGAGCATATCAATTCATCACAATTTAATTGATGAACAAAGCTCATCTCATACTATTGCAAAGCAAATCCAAAGACAAAAATTTGTACATGAAAGACTATTGCAATATGATGAACTTTTGTAGAAAATCCTTATACAAAAGAGCATAATGTCTGATATATTACAGCAATTTTGCAAAAAAGGACACCACGATATGCCAGACTTTTCAAAAGTCCAAGCCCAGACATAGCATTCATTGAGGATTGGGAAGAAAAATCAAAAAAGATTGTTGAAGAAACATTACACCAAAATATTACGTGAATCACATGACAACCATCACGATGTACACAATTTTTGTATAAAGTCTTAGAAAAAACATGAAAATCAAACATCCATGAAATTCGACCAGATTTTGAAGTGTTCTTTTGATGATGAATGGCAGTAGATTTATACAAAGATACACTCAAAGAATTATTTCCAGATCCAAAATTCAAATATTGGCAAAGCTACAATGCTTCAGAGTGATTCTTCGCTTGTCAATGCGAAAACGATGCAGATGATATGCTTTTGCTCACAGATAACGGAGTATTTTATGAATTTATCCCACATGAAGAATTTGGAAAAGAAAATCCAAAGGTAATTTCACTAGAAGATGTTGAATTAGATAAAGAATATGTGATTGTAATCACGACAAATGCATGACTACGGAGATACATAATATGAGATACAGTAAAATTCACAGAAATTGAGCCATATTACAAAATTAAAATAACATGAAGGACAAAGTATTATATAGATGTAGTAGGTGAGTGAACAACAGTAGAATATACAGATAAAGCAATAATTGAAGCCTGTAAAAAAGTTTGAGCAATAGCAACAGATTACACAGCATGACCAGTCACACCTAAATGAACACAAAGATGAGCATATGAGCGAATTATAGAATTTTGAAAAGAACCAAAAGATATCAAAGAATTTCAAAAAGTACTTGATGAAGAATTACAAAAAGCTTTTTCAAATTATTACGATGAAAGAAATTACAATAATACATTAGATGAACTAATAGTCCACAAAGCTTCGGCATGAACCTTCCAAAAATGGTTAGAAAACAACAATAGGGCAATGTGATGTTCAAAAGTACCAAAATTAATGAACGATAGACATGTTTTGGAAGAAATTTTTGAAATAATGGGAGAATAAAAAAATTTATAATTTTAGTAAAAAAAATGCTACAAAATATAGATCCAGAAATATTCCAAGCAATACTTGATGAAGAGCAAAGACAAGCAAATTGAATGGAACTTATTGCAAGCGAAAACTACCAATCAAAAGCAGTCTTACAAGCTCAATCAAGTGTCTTTGCAAATAAATATGCAGAATGATTTGTCTGAAAAAGATACTATGGATGACAAGAAAACACAGACAAAATTGAACAACTTGCAATTGAAAGAGCAAAGAAACTTTTTCACGCAGATCACGCTAATGTACAAGCACTTTCTGGAGCAGCTGCAAATTTATGTGTATACACAGCACTCATGAATCCATGAGATACAATTTTGTGAATGGACTTAAGTCACTGATGACATCTAACACACTGAGCACCAGTAACTTTCATATCAAAAGTATTCAACTTTATTAGGTACAAGACAAACGAAAATTGAGATATAGACTTTGATGAACTAAGAAAACTTGCACACGAACATAAACCCAAAATAATTTTAGCATGATTCAGTGCTTATACCAAGACATTAGATTTTGATCAATTCTCTGAAATAGCGAACGAAGTATGAGCAGTAGCCTATGCTGATATGTCACACATTTGATGATTTATCGCAGCATGATTACTACCAAACCCACTTGACCATTGATTCCAAGTAATGATGACGACAACTCATAAATCACTTAGATGACCAAGATGAGCATTAATTTTGAGTAAGTGAATTGTTTCAAATCCACTAAAAAAACCAGAAGACACAATCGAAAATATCCCAACAAGAATTGATAGAGCAGTATTCCCATGAATGCAATGATGACCACATATGAACACTATCGCAGGAATTGCAGTAGCTCTCAAAGAAGCAAGCACACCAGAATTCAGAGAATATGCAAGACAAGCTCTAGAAAATGCACAAATTCTTGCAAATGAACTATTGAACTACTGATATAAATTAGTAAATTGATGAACAGAAAATCATATGATAATCATGGATTTCTCAAAAGAGGATTATTCTGGTTGAGAAGTGGAAAAAGTTCTAGATAAAGTGTGAATTTCCACATCGAAATCTACAATTCCAGACGATCCTCGTAAACCATTTGACCCATCAGGACTCAGAATTTGAATGCCAGCAATGACGACAAGGGGAGTAAAGTGAGACGACACAAAACAAATTGCTTCATTCATACATCAAGCAATCCAAAATAGAAACGACGACTCAAAATTAGCAGAAACAAAAAAAGAAGTAAATTCATTCTGCCAAAAATTTCCACTACCATAGAATAATTAAGAATTAATAACGAAAAAATTAATAATTAAATAGTTCATACATCATATATTCTTAATTCTTAATTCTTAATTCTCAATTCTTAATTCTTAATTCTCAATTCTCAATTCTCAATTCTCAATTCTTAATTCTTAACTCTTAATTTTTTCACTTTCTCCTTTCCCCTCTTAAAGAAACTCAATCCAGCCAAAACAGCCAAAACAGCCAAAACAGCCAATGAAAGTTTAATAACTTAAACAATTTTTTTTGTTGAAACCTCCGAAAGATATTTTACAAGTTCAGATAATTTCATTTGGAATACAAAAGCCGAATTCCAAGGATTAATATATTTAACAATATCAGTTTTAGAATCATAACTACAAATTGAATAAGCATGACTAGAATATAATCATTTTTCAGGTAATAATTTTACTTCTCTTTTTCAATTAACTGATGATTTTGTTCAAAAGGTTCTTCAATAACCAAATTGAGTATATAACAAAAGATTTTTCACATTAGAATAAGTAACATTAGAGTCTTGTAATACACTTCAATAAGAACGTCAAGATCAAAACATGTCAAACATTTCAAAAGAATATCAACTTTCTTTATAAAAATCTTCAACACATTTAAATTCTTTTTTTCCTTTAAAATTTTGCACTTGATTAATTTGTTCCAATGTGTATCTAACCCATTTTCATCATTCGAATTTATAAATATATTTATTTATATTTTTAATTGCAACATCTATCTCTACATCCAAATTTTTACCAGTTAATTTAAATTGTTTCAAAAATTTATCAGCATAATCATACTTCCTGTATTTTCAGTACAAATGTTCCAACGACTGATATAATGGCTTAGCAGTCACTGTTTGTCTCTTATCCAATGAATTAAATTTTCAGTTATCATCTAATTTAACAAATAGTTTATTCGTATGATTAATTTTCCTAAATTCATTTGTCTTTCAATATAAAAGATTCTTTTTTATACAATGAGAAGGTAATGAAACGATTAATGAATCACCATCTTTTTCCAAACAAGATAAAAGCCTACTATAAAAATGCGGATTTTGTATCATAGAAATGTATCATGCAAGCTGATAACATGTACCACTTTGAGCTTGTTTTATAAAAAATCTTCAAACAGGTCATAATGCACTTAATAAAGTTTTTCTATCAACATTCAAACGATAATATGAATTTTCATCAACAACAAAGACTTTTCAATTATCACAAGAATTTGAAGTATTTTTAAATGTAACTAAAGAACCTGATGGCAAATTTTTAAATCACTCACTAAGCCTAAATTGCATCTCAGAATCATATTCTGGTATAAAATAATTTAAACCTTTAGAAAAATCTAATTTATCAGATACTCATTTTGCAGCTTTCATATGCCTAATATCACTTAAAATTAGGGGATTAATCTCAACACAATCTAAAATTCAAGAAGTAGCTCAACCATAAAAATCATCTAATGCAGATGAAGGCAACCATCATTGTTCAATTGCATAAATCAATTCTTCTATTTGCTTTTTTTTCTGCAAAGAACCTAACTTATCAGGTAAATTTTTAAAATCTGCTAAAATTTTTACATATTTTGGAGGAATAAAATATTTTCAATCCTTACCCCTTTTAGAAGCTAATTTAATTAAGTTATTCAGAAATTTAACCAAATCCTTCTCATTATTATATTCTGGCTTTTTAAGAATACTAGTAATTACTCCCTTTTCATCAAATTTTTCTCATCTTTCTTTTAATACTTTAAAAAAATTCAAAAAACAAATATTAACATCAGAAGAAAAATTAAGAATCGTTCATAAATCAGAATGAATATGCAATAAATTGTTATCAGAAATAAAACGCATGATATCATTAGCATTCATTCTTTTATCACTTCAATGATTATAATTATTTATTTTATTCATATTTCACATTTTGTTTTTTATTAAAACATAAAATTATTTTCACTTTATTCTTTTCATTTTCTCTTTTCATCTCTTAAAGAAACTCAAACCAGCCAAAACAGCCAATGAAAGTCAGACAATAAAAAATGCCATATTCATAGTGAAAATTGAAGATAATACTCAAAATCAAATTGATCAAGCAATATTTCATAGGAATGTCGCGAATTGCTCAGCTCAAGAGATTAATCAAATATTATCTTTTTTTGCGTGTTCTGTAATCATCGCTGAAACAACAGGTTTCATGACAGAAAGTCCGAATGAGATACAGAACGAAACAATTAATATTATTATAAAAGATAAGTCAAATCATAATAAGATAAACAATCACGCCAAAAATACCAAGATTACAGCAATAAATAATTTTTTGTTGAATCATTCATCTCGACCCGAAACAAACAAATTAAAAATATATGGTAATCTCATCACCGCGAAAACAATAGCAATTTGTCATAATCACAATCAATCAGACAGCGCTACTAAAGGAATAAATAATAAACTCAAATAATCTAAAAGTGCATAAAGTATCTCATATCACAAACCATTCCACAAAGATCTGGATGAAGATTTCAAAGAGACAATCATATTTTTCATTGGCTGAATTGAAAAACATCTCTTACAAAATTTCTTTACAAAGTCAAAATGATTCTCTGATATTTCTTTGTTCATAGATTCATGAAACGGAATTTTCCAATCGATCAACAATGATAAAAAAGAAAATACAGCAATGAAAACATACAAAAATGGTAAATTCACAAATTGTATCAAAATTGCTGAAATCAAAGCTCAAACCACATATGCTCAGTTAAATCCAGTGAAAAACAATCACCGAGAAGCTTCACTATGATTTTTGTTACAATTTTCACGAACCGAACTATAATAAGTAACAAAAGTAGATGAACTTCAAATTCAATTAAAAATCACAGCAATTAACAAAAATCGAGGATTTTTCAAAAATCATGCCAAAACATAAAAAACACTCGATATAATATAAAGAATTTTGCTAAAAGCATATACATGTTTTTTATCACTGTCATCATTCAACTCTCATATTGCAGGAGCAACAAATAATTTCACTAATGGCAAGACAGCTCAAATCAATGAGACTCGAAATACATTTTCGACAATTGACTCAATAAAGATTGAATAAAATGTGTCTCAACCAATTCCTCGACCAAGCATAAAAACAAAAACCGATAATGAAATCAGCCTGACATTTTTTGGTACAAGGAAAAATTTATCCTTAATTTTCCAAAAAATTCACCTTCATCATTTTTTTACTACTTTTCATAAATCTATTTTTGTTTTTTCAATTTGATTTTTCATATATAATACAAATTATAATTTAAACATTTTTTACTACTCAAATTTTGATCTCTTTCTCAGTCAAAGTCAGATTAAATCATCACAATCAACCTGCACAATCCAAATCAATCTCTTTTCCAAAATATTTTTTAGTCAATTTTTTCAATGGTAAAATGATCTTTCACGCCATCTGATTTCTCTGAGTAGAATAGCTCGAATATGGTAAATTACTACTTGAGACCGTCTGTCATATATTTGAAATCAGATAATCCAAAATTTCTACAGTAGAGGATTGTGAAACTAAATCTTTTGAAGTTAGATCTTTTCAATTAATATAAAGTTTTCATTCAATACAATCCAATAGGATTCATTTTGATTCTTTTTCAATAATCGCATTATAATCTCAAATATAATTCTTTCCAAAATTATCTTTATAAAACACACTTCCAGACTGTAAATATTCTGAAAACACATCATTTGACAAATCTTGTTCAATTTTCAGTCACTCATCGGAATATCAATCAATCCAAGATGCATACTCCAAATGCATTTTATTTCATGTAAAATTATATTTTTCCACCATCTTTGCGATTGTCCTTCTGGATTTTTTGTATGGAGTAACAAACAAAAAACTTCATCACATCTTTCACAATGTCAAAGGACAAATTCAAATTTTTTCATTATCAAACAATTTCAGACTATTAAATGTATTTTTAATGTCTGGAATAAATGTGTTGTTCGATTCAACAATGATAGAAAAAGCTCCAAACTCATTTATGATTTTGATAAATTTATCAATTTTATTTTCATCCAAAGGACTATTCAGTACTTTATCAAAAGCTTTTAAAAGCTTAAAATGTAAAATAATTCAGACTTCTACAAAATTATTGTAAAAAGTCTCATAATCTAAATCTCAGAAATAAAAATCATCATCAACAACTCAATTATTTTTGAATTTATCATAAATATATGTCTGTACTTCATTTATCTCCTTTTTGTAAATCTGACTAACTTGATCTACATAATCAGTATCATAATCTACACCAAAATAAAACACTCAAAAATCAAATGGCAATTCCTGTTCATAATTCTTGATTCATAAAAAATCAAAAATATTTTTGTGAATTGTCATGTCCTTGTCTTTTTCATTTTCATATAAATGATTATTTGCAATATTTTTTGAAACATAGACAATGGGCATAGAATCATTAGACATACTCACAAAAATATCTGACCCTGTAGATCTTCATTCCATCAAAATATCAGCAAAAGACCAAGCTTTGTGGTGCAATTCTTGAGCTACTTCAGACTTCAAAAATTCATCATAATTTTTCAAAATACTCGGAGTAATGGTTCATTCAGTGTACATCATAGCAAATACAGTCAATAATGAAACCACATCACCAGCTCCAAAACCATGCCCTCTCGGATTTTCACAGATAAAAGACAATTCAATTCACTTATTTCATACAGCCACATAATTTTCATCCAAAAATTTCTGAATAGGAGAGTAATCCACTACAGTATCATCAAAATTTGTTACAACAAAAGAATTTTCCAATCAATCATATTCATAAATCTTATTCAAATATACTTTTCAAGTCTGATTAAATTTCACTCCACAATAAGTCTTTGTAGAAACTTTTTGTTTAATCTTGAAATTATTAAATGACTCTCAAATTCAGATTCACCAATCTATCACATTATTAGTAGAAAAAACCAAGTTGTGTTCACAAAAGAATTTCTTGTAAACATCACCATGCTGTACTCTCAAATCATCATTAATTTCTTGCTTTTTAATCATTTTTTGTTTTTTTGGAAATAAATTAGCCTGTAGCTTATAGCTTATAGCCTATAGCCAATAGCAAAAGAAAATAATTTATCACTAAACCGCTATCAGCCATTAGCCATCAGCTATTAGCCATCAGCCATTAGCTATTAGCCATCAGCCATTAGCCATCAGCTATTAGCCATCAGCTATTAGCCATCAGCCATTAGCTATTAGCCATCAGCTATTAGCCATCAGCTATTAGCCATCAGCTATTAGCTAATATAATATTAATCAAAAAAAATTTTTTGTCAAATTTCTGGGCAGAAAATTATAGAAAAAAGTCCCCCTTACGAAGACGAAAGATTCCGATTTATCGGAAGGGGATGAAGGGGTTCAATAAAAAACCCGTAAACACAAAAATATAGAAAGCAAATTTAGCACAACACGAAACGCAATATGATTTTTTTAGACAACCTCACCCTAAATCCATCTTACTACGTGGTAGCACAAGCCTAACAGAGAGGGACTTATACTACAAAGATAACTCTCTTTAGAGAGTGTGCCCAAAGGACGGGTGAGGTTCCTTAAGAAAAAAAAGGAACACATCATGATTAAACAAAAAACATTCTTCGCCATGTTCAGAATGAGATAAAATCGGATTTTTCCCATCAAAAAGGAGGACAAAATGAATACTTTTTCAACTTGAAATCTTGCTAAAAATTTCTATAAGAATAAGGATATGTGAAGTTTTCACATAGTTTTTAGAGTTTTAATAAAAATTAATGGCAGAAGAGACAAACAACATTTTTTGATGACAAACTGTACAAATTCCTTTGGAAAAAGACTTGTCGCAGTCGTATATTGATTATGCTATGTCAGTAATTATTTCTCGTGCATTGCCAGACACCAGAGACTGATGTAAACCAGTAATCAGGAGAATACTGTATGGTATGTACGATATGAAAAATTTTTATAGTGGAAAGCACAAAAAATCTGCCAGAATCGTTTGAGATGTGATGTGAAAATACCATCCACATGGAGATAGTTCAATCTACGAAGCTATGGTAAGACTTGCTCAACCATGGTCAATGAGATACCCTTTGGTAGATGGACAGTGAAATTTCGGTAGTATGGATTGAGATTGAGCAGCTGCTATGAGGTATACAGAAGCTAGATTGACTCGTTTAGCTGAAGAAATGACAGCTGACATTGACCAAGACACTATCGATTGGAGAGATAATTTTGATGGAACATTGAAAGAACCAATTGTTTTGCCTACGAAATTTCCAAATCATTTGTGTAATGGTACAATGTGAATTGCCGTAGGTATGGCTACCAATATGGCTCCACACAATCTTTGCGAAGTAATTGATGCTTGTCTTTTGCTCATTGATAAAGAATGAAAAGAATGTGAAGTGACAGATCCTGAGACTTGAGAAACAAAAAAAGAAAAATATCAAGTTTCAATCGACGAAATCATGGAAATCATAAAATGACCAGATTTCCCAACATGATGAACAATTTTTGATTCAAATAGGATAAAAGAAGTCTACGAAAAGGGTAGAGGATCAATAATCGTCAGATGAAAGCATAAATTAGAAGAAATTAAATCTGGAACAAACATCGTAATCACAGAAATTCCTTATGGAATAAACAAAGCATGATTAGTATCAAGGATTGGAGAACTCGTAGTAGATAGGAAAATTGAATGAATCACAGACATCAGAGATGAGTCAAGTAGGGACGGAGTTAGAGTAGTAGTACAATTGAAAAAATGAGTAGATCCAGATGCAATCTTGGCTCAGCTTTACAAAATGACAGAGCTCCAGACAAATTTCAATATAAACAATGTATCATTGGTCGATGAATGATTACAGCCAAGGACATTGAATATCAAAAATCTTTTGATGGAATTTGTCACATTTAGGAGGACTGTAGTGTATCGTAGATCAGTTTACCAATTACAAAAAGCAAAAGACAGACTACATATCTTAGAATGATTGAAAAAAGCTATCGATATCATCGACGAAGTAATCGAAACAATCAAAAAATCATCAACTAAACAAGAAGCAAAAGAAAATTTAATGAATAAATTCGAATTTTCTGAACAACAAGCCGAATATATCTTGATGATGAGGTTACAATCTTTGGTTTGACTAGAAATTCAAAAAATCGTTGATGAAATCGATGAAAAAATTAAATTAATTGAATATTTAGAATGAATCATAAACGATCCAGTTAAACTTGATGGAGTAGTAGAAGAAGAAATGAGATACATCAAAGATAAATACTGAGATCCAAGGAGGACAGAATTATCAGAAGATTTGAGCGTTTACAGTATCTGAAGCAGTTTGAAAGCATATAGAGAAGCAGCAGACAAAGTAAAAGAAGATGTAATACTCCGAGTTGGAAACGACCACACAATCAGAGTCTTGTATCAATCAAGGATCGTCGCAATCCCAGAAGAGACTTTAGATTTGATATACACAAACAACCAAGATAAATTGATTGTAATCACAGACCTTTGAGAATTAGTAGTTCAAAGATTAAAAGACCTTTGACAATTCACAATGGCAAAAAATGCTCTGGATTTGAGAGAACAATTTGGATTGAAATGAAATATTGTATTTACAAATACATTACATTACAATTACGATCATTTGTTATTCCTTACAAAGAATAATAATATCAAAAAAATAAACAAAGATCTATTGTTGAAATTCAAGAAATTCCCTACAATCGTGATGAAACTCGAACCAGGAGAAAAAATTGCTACAGTATTACCAGTCTCAGACTGAGATAATGTGGCTATCATCACAGAACAAGGTCGAGGATTATTATTCCCAGTGACAGATATTAGACCAATGTGAAAGACTGCATGATGAGTAAAAGCAATCGATCTACAAGAATGAGACAAAGTTTCAAATATGTTCTTGCATCAATGAGAGCCATTCTTATTGCTACACAATGCAAGAGATGCTAAACTGCTAAATCTTGAAGATTTGAGAATCCGAAAGAGAGCCAGAAAATGAGACATCTGGGCTACATGAGATTGTAAGTTAGAATGATGAATCAGTATCGAAGAATGAGCAATCAGAATCAGATTCACAGACTGAACAATCCAAACTCTTCACTCAAATGATGTTCATTTAGATATGCCAGACGCAGATTTGAGGAAAATCGTAAATAAAGACATCGAATTGATATACAGACCTTGGGAAGAAAAAGAAGAAAACTTGAGGTGAAAAGAGGAGAGAAAAGCAAGGGAAAAAGCTGAAAAAGAAGCAGAAAGACTTCATCAATCAAGCCTATTTAATGATGCTTGAGTAAAAATTTGAGATGCTCCAGCTGAACCAGAAGAAATAGCTGAAGATATAGATAAAGATGCCGAGGAAGAAATCGAAGAATCAGCAGAAGAGATAGAAAATAGTGAAGAATAAACTTTTTAAACAAGCTCAGTTAAATCCACTTCTCAAATTCTCAAACGGAGAAGCGGATTTTTTCGTAAAATATTTTTTTTTATTCCTTTTTAAATACAAATAAATGTTCATGCATAATTAACAAAAAATTAGATTCTTTAGACTTTTTTACTCGAAATCAAGTCGCTTTACAATTATGCTGAACTTTTACTATATCTTCTTTTAATACAAATCATACTTTCAAAAATCTTTCCATTACTTTAAATGCCATTGGCTGATATAGTTTATTTCTCCTTGTATCTCATATCAATATTGCACAATATTTTCATTTTTTCAAAATCCTATAATATTCCTTTGCTACAATTTCCATTTCGTCACAAAATAAGTCAATATCGTGAATATTTGATAAATCAGATTTAATTGTTCAATCAGAATATTTTATAATATCAGCATAAGGAGGATGAGTCAAAACAAAATCAATACTATTAGCTTTTACAAAATCTAATACCCTTGTATCATGTAATTTTAATTCTATTTTTGATTTTGAATCATGTTTAAAACCCAGTACTTCTTTTGTCTTCTCCAATGCAATTGGATTTATATCACATGCTATTAAATTCCTATTCAATAATTTCGCTTCAATAGCTGTTGTTCATCATCAAATCATTGGATCAAGCAGGTTGTCTCATTCTTCAGAATATCTTAATATAAGATTTCTTACAACATCTGGCGACCAATTTCAACGATATTTACTATTGTGTGTCGCCCAATTTCAACGATGAGGAAAAGATCGTACAGATGTACATTCAAGTTCAAAGTTCTCTGGTTGTATCTTTTCCTTTTTAATCATTATTGGGAATCGGAAGTCAAAGGTAATCAAGCGGTAATTCATCAAAAAAATATTTACATCACACAGCTTGAATATAATTTAAAACATCTTTATATTCTGGCTTACCAAACCATGCTCCTCTCAAAACATAACAATATTCAATATTTAGTTTTAGAGGCCTTAATAATCTTTCATATTGTTTCTTCTTAAAATCACATGTTTGTAATTTCTCATCAACAGAACCTGCAACTTCTTGGTATTTAATTTCAATGATATATAGTGTGTTTTTTACAATTACATAAATAGCATTATCAGGTAATAGCTTTTTTGAAATAAATTTTTTATAGTCTATTCAGTTAGGCTCTAATAAATTCTTGTATAATTTATTTTTTTGATAAATTTCAGCAACTTTTTCATTTTGAAAATAAACATGACAATCATCAATAATTGTATATCAGTCTAAATTCCTTAATTTATCTTGTAATGAAGTTCTTCCCTCAAAATTAAGTCAAGTAATAGTTTTTCATCATCATGTACCACCTTTTATCATTATTTCAAATTATAATTTAAAATTACGATTTCTTCAATCGCTCACCTTTTATTTGCATTTGAATTTATCATTCTAGTTGCAGAAACTATCTTTTGGTTATAGCCTTTATATAGTTCTCTAATACGGTCTGTATTATGGTTTGATAGCATTCAGTATCATCATTTTTTATTCACAATATCAAAAGTTTTTTTTAGTCTAACTTGATCATTCCATCCAAATCATCATTTTATATAATCAGTAAAATTTGCTGTTGTAGTTAATGTATCATATGGAGGATCAAAATATACAAAATCTCATTCTTTGACTATTTTTTCAATTTCATAAAAATTTTTGCATTCAATTTCTGTATTTTGTAAAGCCTCACTTGAAATCAAAATTCACTCTTCATCACAAATTTTTGGATTAGAATATTTTCAAAAAGGGACATTAAAGAATCAAGAAGAATTTACTCTATACATACCATTGAAACAAGTCCTATTCAAATAAATGAATCTCGAAGCCCTTTCTACTTCACTTCTATTTTTCAAAAAATTTGGATCTTGATCCCAAGATCTTATTTCCATAAAGAAGTCTTTATCATATTTATATGATTTTAACTGTTTTATTAGTTTTTTTGGTGCAGATTTAACAACATTATATGTATTTATTAGCTCTAAATTTATATCATACAAATTAGCCTTAAAATTTAATCAAAACTTATTTCTTAAATCAAAAAAAACCGCTCCTCATCAAAGAAACGGTTCATAATATTTTTTGATCTCAAAATGATCTGAAAATGATCCACATGGATATAGGTTTTGGAATTGTTGAAGCAATTGCCTTTTCCCTCATACCCATTTAATAAAAGGTTTATACTTGCTTTGTTTATCTCCTAAAATCAACATAACTTTTTTAAGCATATAATTTTTAGGAAGAACTTTTTATATAACTAAAAAGCACCCTAAATATGGGTGCGTATATAACCTAAAACAAGATCGTAAACCGATTTTCAGATAGATTAAGTCCATAGATAGGATGCTTTTTGCTCTACCTAAAAAAATAAGTTTACGATTGTTATTAGGAACAATCCTGTTTATTGTTATATACGCAATATCAAAAATATAAATATAATCACAATTTTCAACAGAAAATTTTAAAACAAAAAAACGTCAGAAGTTTGGAATAGTATGTTCCACAATGCAGGAAAGCACCATAAGAAACGAAGAAAAAATCCATCTCCCTTCAATACTGCGGAGTTCTCCATTCCCTGCCAACACCGTACCGTCTTTGACTGAAGACTGGACTCGTTTCGCTTTGAGCCAGTCACGGTAAAAGGGAATAGTAAAAAAAATTCATTGAATAATTACCGGAAATATGTAAGAATAAATATAGTATTTTAATATAAAATTCACAACAATGATATTAACAACAACACCAACAATTGAAGGAAAACATATTACGAATTACCACGGAGTTGTATTTTGAGAAGTAATAAGCTGAGTAAATCTAGTAAAAGATTTTTTCGCAAATATTCGTGACATGGTATGAGGTCGTTCATGATCTTATGAACAGGAATTATTAGAAGCACGTAATGCAGCATTACAGGAATTAGCACAACGTGCCATGGAAAAATGAGCAAATGCTGTAATCTGAATATCAATGAATTACGAAGTGCTCGGACAAAAAAATAGTATGTTGATGGTAACAGTATGTTGAACAGCAGTAACCGTAGCATAAAAAAATAATTCGTTTTGTAAACAAGCCCACCTAATCTCGCCACGCTCGATGAAACAGCATCACTTATCAGGGAGGGATTACACTCAATTTAGAAAATTCTCCCCACGCATAGCGTGGCAAATCTGACAAGGTTTATGCCACAAGGCGGTAGAAACTGTTCGCAAAGATAGAGTGGTTTATATATAAAAAGATCTTCCACTGCAAACAGTCCTCTTATTAAGGAGGACAATTTAATTTTATCTAAAATTCATTTAACATTAAATTTCTTGTTTATATATTAATATCGTAAAATAGTTCAATGATTTGATTTTTTATTTCTTATTTATATAATGTGTTTAGTAAAATTTATCTTTTTACAAGAAAAATATGAAAGATTTATCAGTAGTTCATATCACAATTGAAAAATATAATGAAAACTGAACAATTTATTATTTATGAAAAAGTCCAGAATTAAAATGATTACTTATCGAAGCTGATTCTATTGAAGAATTAGAAGAAAAAGCTGGCTGAGTAATTACGGCATATGTAGAGACTATGGAAGAGATTGAAGAGAAAAAAAGAAAATCATTTATAAAGAATCTTAATATTTTTTATAATCGAGAACAAAGATTGACTTTAGCATAATGATTAATACTAGATTATGAACATACGAGCAACATTTACATATAAAAAAATTACAACAATAATAAAAGGCTACTGATGTACTCATATGAGAACTAGTTGAAGCCACGAAATATGGTACAATCCAAAAGATAACGCGATTTTTGTTGTTGTTCATCATAAAAATGAGGCAATGAAAATTTGAACATTAAAAAGTATGATTAAACAATCAAAAATACCAGAGAAATATTTCTGAATATAAATTCTAAAATTATTATAACATAATAGAACCAATTATCATACATAGGACAATTCAGGGAGCTGCCCGGCAATCCTGCGTGGTTAATCTTTCCCACAGGGTAGGTACACTAATTTACACTATAACACACCAAAATAAATGCAAAGAAAATCAAAAATAAACACAGTTATCAGATGTGCATTATTCCTTATAATAGCTGTACTTTTCGTGTTAACATACTTTAAACTTAAAAACATAGAACAAAGCTTGTGAAAGGAGAGTAGTAGCTTAATCAATATTACACCAACAGAAAAAAATATCGATTTACAAGCAATACAAGATGAATTTCTAAACACAATCGAAATTCAAAAAGGCTCAACAGCTGCTGTTATGAAAAAGAAAAAGATCAAAGTAGTTTGAGAAGATTGAGAAGAGGAGTCAGAAATAGAAACGACAAAAAGCCAAGAATGAAACGCTATCGTAATCACAACTGATTGATATTTATTGACGAATAAACATGTCGTGGAAGATAAACAATGAATTTACAGCGTAATAATCGAAAATAAAGAATACTCAGTCGATAAAATACGAAATGATGAAGAATTAGATTTATCTATAATCAAAATCAAAGCAGACAAGAAACTTACAGCAGCAAAAATACCAAGTATAAACACAGAAATTAAAATTTGAAATATAGTTTTTGCTATAAAAAATGATATCGAATCAAATGAATATTGGACAAAAATGTGAATTATAAATTCAAAAAATCAGAAATTAAAACAAAAAAATTGAAATATTTATATATGAATGATCAAATCAAGCACTGCAATTGAGGCCGGATTTAGCTGATGACCATTGATAGATATAAATTGAAATACTATCTGAATCAACACAGCAATTGATAATATTGAATATGGAGCGAGTTATACACTTCCAATCAATCAAGAATTAATTTCTGAAAGTCTAAACAGTATAAAGCAAAACAATAAAATTATCAGACCAAGCATAGAAATTGAGTATGAACAAAATGATAAATGAATAAAAGTAATAAAGATACAAGAATGATCAAACGCAGAAAAAGCATGATTGAAAGAATGAGATGTCATCATCTGAATCAACGATTTTCCGGTAGATTACAACAATTTCTTGTATGTACTTTATAGCTACAATGCTTGAAAATCAGTAGTACTAAATATCCAACAATGAGAATTAAAAAACGACATACAAGTCACATTAACAAATAAACAATAATTTTGTACTTTTTTCAAACTAAGTAAAGAATTAAATTCGTAAATATTTATGAAAAATTTGTTTTTTTAGAAAAATCATATATATTAAGATATAAAAATTTTATATCGATAAGAAAACAATATGATCAAATACATACCTGAAACATTATTAGATGAGTTGGAAGAACTAAAAGATTTGTGAAAATTCGATGAAGCTATGAGAATTATCAACTGAGTTCTTATTGATGATCCACATAATGAAGATGCATTATTACAAGTAGCTGATATACAATATAGAAAATGAGAAATCGGGAAAGCGAGTAAAGCGATTGATTTTTTGAATTCTGAAAAAAATAATGAAGATCCATTATGATTGTATGTAAAATGAATTTTAGAAATGGAAAAAAATAACCGAAAAATAGCAAAAGAATACTTACAAAAAGCATTAATTCTCACAAATTGAGAAAACCACGAAATTTTGAGATGTTACGGATTATGTGAATATCGATATGGAAATAGAGAAAAAGGATTGAATTTCTTAAAAGATTCTTTTTCATTAAACAATAAAGACGCAGAAGTAATATTTAATTTAATTGAAATATATATCCTAGAAAGGAATTACAACAAAGCAAAAAATATGATTTCATATTATCACAAAAATCATGACGATTTAGTTTTGATTGATAAAACTATTGAAAATTACGATTCAAAAATTAACTTATTTGAAGAGTTTGTAAGGATTCAAACAAAATAATTTACAACTTAAATTATAAAATGGAAAAAAAATCACTTTTACGATGGGACACAAAACATATCATAAAACATTCATTCATTAGTATTATCTTTACATGAATATTGATTTGATTCTTATTCTTTTTGTTCAACACATTTTCAGGACTATTAATCAAAGAAAAAGAAATCAATGCTGGTATAGCATCAAAAATTGGAATGTATTTCTATATCCAAGACGAAAAAGATCCATCAAGTGATGAGATATACAAGAGAATTATTAACATAAAAGATAAATTAGCTGAAAATGGAATTAAAGCAGAATTTTCATCAAAAAACGATGCATTCGGATTTTTGGAAAGCAAAATTCCAGAAATCACGGAAAATTTCGAGAAATTCTGAATTGAAAACACATTACCATCCACATTGTACGTAATGTTTAAAAACGAAAAAGAATACAATATTATGAAAGACATTATCGTAGCAAACAGAGACATTATCTTGAATGTAAAAGATGTAGATAAATGAGCAACATTGCAACAACAAGAAAATAGATCATTGAAAATAATTGAAATTATGAAAACAGTAAAATATTTCACAATTGCAATGGTTATCATATTATGAATAGTAATCATAGTATTTACACAGCACCTTTTGAGCCATTTTTTCTACGAATCATATAGAGAAAATCAAGTAAAAAAATTACTTTGAGCAACACAAATTGATGCAAATGGAGGATTTTTACTAACTTTGCTATTCACAATCACGTTATGATTCATAATAGGATACTTATTATGGCGATCAACATGTGGACTAGTAAATATGCACTTAGAATCAATCAATATCAACCTTTGATTAACAGATTGGAAAGTAATGGTAACATTACTAATCCCATACATAATCTTTACAGCAATCGCCCTAATTTCTGGACAATTGATGCT
>CALCYP010000125.1 GCA_937906635.1 uncultured bacterium
TTTCAATCTGTCATTTTGGTCATTTCAAAGTTATACATTCAGCAGCAGCAAATTGTCATGGCTGAGAAAGATCTTTTATCGGAGTTAATTGAAATCATTCTCCAAAAAGTGCTTCAGCATCTGCTTTTGATAGGTGAATGTGCCTATTTGATACTCAAAGTGGGATTATGTCCATGATTAAAAATTAAAAATTAAAAATTAATAATGATTGTATATCAAAATTTGTTTTTTCTTCAATTCTTGTTTTTCAATTGGCTTGACTTTTTGATTAAATAATATATTATCAATATCACAAAAATAACAAAATACTAATGGAACATCTGAAAAACTAAGAAAAACAAAATAGGAGCAAAATGCTCCTATTAAAATATAAAAAACATTAAAAATTTTCATAAACTTCTACGATTTTCATTAACTATTTTCCAATTTTTTGCCCATTTATCATTTTCAAATACTAAAAAATTATCGTATTTAATAGCTTATTTCTCATCCTATAGATATTTGCTAAAGCAAACAACATTGTTCGCTGCATGGCATTTTTCAGTATACCTTTATAACGTAGCTTCGTGTGTCACCACAGTCCTTTTATTACTCAAAATGGCCGTTCGACTCTCATTCTTACTCATGATACTAACCTATTCCATATTCTATCATCTTCTGTTAATGGCTTATTCCTGTACGCTCTCCTACATGTTATTAGATTCTTTCATTCTCTAAATAGTAATCTATCTCTTTTCTTTTCATCTGCATATCACGAATCTCATATTATCTCTCTTTCCTCTCAATGTAGTAATTCTTCTGTCATTTGACTATCGTGTATGTTCGCTGGTGTATATTTTGCCGTATGTACTATCCCATTTTTCTTATCTACTCATATATGCGCTTTCATTCAAAAATATGGCTTCTCTCTTTTCCTTGTATGTCACATCTCTGGATCACGTTTCTCTTCCTTATTCTTTGTACTTCATGATGCTTCTATTATTGTTGCATCCACTATCGTTCATTCCTTACATATTAATCAAGCATTATCCAATTTCTCATTTATTATTTCTAGCATCTTATCTTGTAATCAATTGTCTGTTAATAATTTCCTAAAGCGACATATTGTTGTTTCGTCCGGTATGCGATCACTTGTTATATCTATATCTAAAAATCTTTGGAAAGAGATACTATCATATATCCTATCTTCCACACCAGGATCTGAAATATTCCACCATAATTGTAAACAATATATTTTTATCAATAATAATGTAGATATTGGAGGTCTTCATGTGTTATTCTTTTCTTTACGTACTTTATTTATTTCAGTTACCATATCTCACCAAGGTATGACTTTATCCATAGTTTCAAGAAATTTATATACTCTTGTTGGCCTTGCTTCAATTCTTGATGAATATCGTGTGTTTTTAAATGACATTTTTATACAAAATATAAGATAAATATTGATATTTATCTTATATTTATAGGATTATTATTTTCAAGAATTTTGTGTGTTTTTCTTGTCTTACTTTTGCAGAGGTTCCTAATCAAATTTATAATGTATGGACAGAAGAAAAACCACACAATTTAGAAAATTGCTTCGTAAATATGAAGCTATGAGTTTGTCCCAGAGAAATCATTCATATCTGTTTTGGGATATGGAGGAAAAGGCACGAAGCTTTTCTGACTGGGCAACAATTTACCAATACGGAGATGACAGTCTTCGTAAGGATGCTCAACGAAAGATGGAGGAACTCTTTATCAATGATAATGAGGATTCCAATGTTCAGTTAAACATTCTCGAACTGTTTTTAATCATCGACAATGCTGACAAGGAGGAAATCCTACGCAAGTATTTAGAAAAATTTGATGACAAGGATTCTTTGCTTTTCGCTCTTGAGATGGCAGAAAATCATTATTTTGATACGTATGAAAATACAGGCCTAATAAGGGATATCCGCTCTCAATTAAGAGATGAATATTGCAGAGGATCAGATCTTGTTATCGAACAGCATTTGGTGTATAGGAAAAAGAGGACTGAAAAAATGCTAAAAAGAAGCACATTCAATCCGTAAATTTGAAAAACCAAGGGCTTTCCTTGGTTTTTTGTCTATTAATTAACTCTATTTTTTGGCTTTATTTATTGCTTTTCCTCCTATTGTCATTTTTACAGAGCATTTGGCAATTTTCGGCAGTTGTAGCTCATCACTGACTTCGTGGAGTGATATGGTCGGCTTCCATTTCTTCAATTTTGAAATGTTCCCCACATTTTGCACAAATTCAATTCTGTCTTTCATAGGCTTCTCTTTTCATTTTATCAGTAAATGCACGAATACTCAAATATTTTTCGTCACGAGTAAGCACATAAGGGTAAATTCATGGTTTTTTAGTTACATCTTCATCCATCATCAGCTTTTTAATCTCTTTTTCTAATTCATCTGTATTAAACTGTTTATCTTTGAATTGATTATACAATGGTCACCGGTTCACTCATTTCATTTCTTTTCTATAATTTGGGAAAGTCGCTTTAATTCGGTTTATCACATTTTGAAAATATAATCGTAATTCGTTAGCATTCTGATTATGCTGATGCTCTGCCATGTATTGATTGATAAATCAGTCTGAAATCCAATCAATCGCAGTTTCCAAAATCTCCTGACGAATTGCACTTCATTTTACATAATCATTTCAGATTTGGTAAGCTGCACATCATGTTTTACTAAAATGTCTTTTGGCATCAGTAAGCCATTCTCATGTATAAATCGCATTTCTAAGCTCTTGTGGAGTAAGTTTTTCTCATGCAAAATTTATCACTTCAAACCAATCCAACCTCTCCTTATCAGTTCATTCGCAGAAATAAATCATCAAAGGATAATTCAGAATTTGTTCTTGTTCATCTTTTGTTAATCAGTGAAAATATTGAGCATTGATAGAATAATCTCCGTTCACATACTGACAAATGGAAATCGTTCTCTGCTGTCCGTCTAAAATTTCAAAAGTTCAATCCTCATTTTTCATCCAATACATCACATTTAATGGGAAATCTTTACGAACTGAATTTACAACGGCTTCTCTTTTTTTGTCGTCATATACAAATTCTCTCTGATATTTTGGACGAATATTTAGTTTCCCACCATATCAAACTACTCATTCTTCAGCATTATCTACATAATCTTTGGCTACTTCGCCAATAGTAATTCTTTGTAATTCAATTTTCATTTTGTAATAGGAAAGAAATAAAAGTCTGATTGTTATTTGAATTGTCGTTTTTATTATTGTCATTTCGAGGCTTTAGCCGAGAAATCCACTGCCACTATGCTATGGATTTCTCACATTCGTTCGAAATGACATGGCAAACCTATAAAGACTGATTATTTTTTACGGCGAATTAATAATCTACGATATAATCAAACACCATTTATAATATTTATATCATCAGCAAAATCTTGCCCGTCGTGATATCTACTATCTCATAATATTTCAAATTGTTCTGGATTATATTTATCCAAAAATGTAATTGGGACTCACATAATTCCATCATAATCACAAGGGATATCTGATACCTTGCTTACCTCAATAGCATCATAATTATCGTATTTAGGATAGTCTTTAGGACTATATTTTTTATACAATATTAGTCATTCTTTTCTCCTATTGGTTTCTAAATTTGTATACCGACGGACTCATTTAACAAATGCATATTTTTTACCATTTTTTATTTTTCAGGTTTTTTCAGTTAAAGGATAATCATCCGGAACTAAAAAATACCTATTACTTCAATTCATAGTTAATCATCGCCATATTTTGTTTTCTTTAATTAATGGGAATACTTCTTTATATGTAATCGCATTTTGATTTCATATAATTAAAAATTTTTTATTATAGTCCATTAATTGAGCTATATACTCGCGGAACAAACTAAATGGAGGATTTGTTACCACAATGTCAGCCTGTTTTAATAGTTTTATACTCTCTTTACTTCTAAAATCTCAATTTCATTTGAGTAATGTAAGTTTATTTTTTCATTTTCATGTTTTTAAAAGATACTCCACATCTGCCAAATTTATTGCTCCATCTCCATTTGCATCATAAACTTCGTTTATTTCAATCTTATATGCTCTATTTGGTTGTCATTCATAACCTGCAACTTCAAATAATGGTAGTTGTGTAAATGCTATTGGGGAAGTAGAATATCATGTAGCAATTAGCTTTTTAAGTCCAAGAAAATTAAAGTTTGCTGCAAAATATTTGAAAAAATTACTTTCATAAGGGTCATCACAGTTACAAAATACTATTTTATTTTTAAAATATTGCTTGTAGTTACACAATTCTTTATCAATATCTATCAATTGTGTATAAAATTCATCTTTTTTTTCGGTTCTAGCATTTTGTAATGCTGTATTTGTACTTCAAGGCATATTAAAAATAGTTTAGCGACTAAAAGCTTAATCAGCCGAACTATTTTTATAAAATCCTCTGTCACTTCGTGACATCTCCTTTAAAAAGGAGAA
>CALCYP010000126.1 GCA_937906635.1 uncultured bacterium
ATATCTAATTTCAATTTCATATTATCTTTCATCAGTTCTCTATTCTGTTTTCTCAATTCTCTGTTTTCTTTTATCAATATTTCTATTCTTTGGTCTTTTCATTTTGTTAGCAACTCCTCAAACCTTTTATTCTCTGCTTTCACTTTATCTATATCGTGGAGCCATTGTCTAACAGTCTGTTTATCTATATTCATTTTTTTTATTATCAGGTAAATTATTTCGCAACTCTCTATTCCTTTCTTTCAGCATTTCATTAGTCTCTGTTAGCAGTTCATTTTCGGACTTCAAACTATCTACTTCTTTCTTTAACCTTGCTATCTCTTCATCTGCTTCTATTATTGCTTCCATCTCATCTGGACTTGGTCTATTCATATCATATATATTATAAACTAAAACTATTTTTTTGCTCTAATTCTTTTATCTTGTCCATAAGTGCTTTGTTTGTTTCTGAAAGGTCTAACAAAAGTTTTTCTTCTGGCGTTAAGTCATTTAACGCATTTGAAAAATGTTGTGAATAATTTATCATATAGTCTGCACCAGCAAAAGGTATCCATCTTACTGGTTCAACCTTTTCTTTTTTCTTCCTTCACATCTCCATAGGTAAATAATATAAAAGTTTGATTACTTCAATACATCAATTAAAACATCTAAAGGCTTTTCTTTTACCTCTAAGATAGACTTTAACATTTCTATCTCAGAATATTCGTCTATCTTTCATCAAAATTGGCTAAACAAATTCTCTAATTTATCGTGGTCTATCATACCACTATCAAATAAATAATTTAATAATTTCTCCATCTTTATTCTTTACTATATAAAAAGTAATTCTTCAAATTAGCATCTATCTTCCCTTCCACTCTTCACCAATACCATTTATCTAATACTTCTCGTGGCATATCATATCGTAGTGCTGTATATATATCACTAATTCACCAATACATATCATTTATGTATAGTGTTCAATTCATCATATCACTATTTCCATCTTCCAATATATCATATTCTCATTCTATATTTCCATCTTCATCACTATAGTATTTCTCCAAAAAATACATCATCACATTTTTTATCTCGTCATTGAGTTTATAGCATTTGTCTCTCATTGTAATATATTATATTCTAAAACAACATTATCTATACATTCTCCAAACTCATCATAGTCTGGTAGCATTATACAAGCAAGTAGTCCTTGCAATAGTAGTTCTATCATTTTAATTCTTTATCAACTAAAAGTTTTATCTTTATTAGCTCTCTAATTTTCATATCTAAATATTCACTCAATTTCTTTTTGTGTTCATCAGATATTTTGTATCAGTAAGTCACTTTATTTACCAATGCACCTTGGCTTATTCAGATATACTCTGCGATATTCCTCATATTTATCTTTAAGCCGTTTAGCTTTTCTATTATCGTCATTTTTGTATTGTTATGATATAAATTCATAGTCTGCAAACCTCCTTACACTATCTACTCGGGCTTGACTATATTTTCATACATATACATTACAGATACACGATACACTCTCTGGTCTATCTAAACATTTTCTGTATCATAGACTGATAGTATTAGCCAAACTCTCAAAAAACTCTTCTACTGTATCGAAATTGTATAGCCGACATCATTCTATTCTGTTCTCTTGTTTATCAAACCACTCGCTAATTGTTCAATCATCATATTTTCTCGCTTTCAGTCATCACCAGTTGTTGCTTTTGCTACATTCCATAGTAGGAGCAAATGCTGTTCATAGCTTACTCTCGTGATACATTATTCACAATAGCAACTTATAGTCTACATTTCTTTTTTCTGCTATCTCTTTCAATTTATTCAGCATTGTATAGTCTCCACATAAGGGGCTATTTTCGACCTCTTTACATATTAGCTCCATTACATGCTCATCATCTCCAGCTTTGTAATATTCGTTTCGTAGTCTCTCAATTTCTGCTCTATTGCTTTCTGCACTTCCATGTAAATTCTGTTGCTGTTTTTCCAATTCTTCTCGTTGTGTCTGATAGTCATCATTTTGGATGTATAGGTCATTAATTTCTGCTAATATTCCATCTATTCTTTTCTGCTCTTGTTTTTGCTCCAGGTTGCTGTTTATTCTTCAGCCGTACAGACAGCATACGATGACTAAAATAATTCATGCTATCGTACTAAATACGATCAAACTTTTGCTGTGGTTAAGGGTTTTTGTTTTCATTATATTAAAAAAGGAAATAAAAGTGTTGTTTTTATTTCCAAAAAGTGTATAAGCTCTTACAAGTGTAAGAGGTAGAGTTCGCTGTGGTTAGAGGGCTTCTCTTACACTTTTTAGAAATGTTTTTTAGTCCAGATACTTCTTATCTTTTAGATACTCATAGACATCATTGTAGTCTGTGAGTTTTTTGTTTTCTCTGCTAAAATAAGATTGTATCGTTTCTTTTTTCAGTCATGTGATTGTCCTTACGAATTCGCACATCACTCGACTGATTGCATAGTGTCATGGGTTTCGTTCACCGTGTCTTTTTTGTATTGGTGGTACTCATCTCATTTTCTTTATCTTTTATGATCTAAACTTCATCTGACAGTGTGGAGTATAATTATTTTTTTTCAAAAATCAAGAGAAAATACATTTTTTTTTGTTTTTTCTTTTTCTTATTCCTTGATTACATAGGTCGCATATAGGAAAATTCATTTTTTTATTTTTATCAGACTTTCTATTTCATCTCGATTTACATATTTATCCAATAATTCAAATGTATCTACTTTGTTATTTACCTTGTAATATACTCTTACATATCTTTTTCTCATAGTTTGTGCTTTTTTTCACATATAAATTTGTACCATTCTGTTATCATTTTTTCATACTGATATTGTTTCAGCTCCACTGTTTCTTTGTCGTTTATTCTTCTTTCGACTTCGGTCTTACCTAATATTTCTTCCATTTTTAGTGTGTATTTTATATAATTTCAGTTTAATATTACATTACATCTTTCGCATTGTGGATATACATTAGTTATATCAAATGTATATTTTGTGTTGGCTCTCGTGAGGAAATGTCATGCTTGTATATATTTTCGGTAGATTTTCTCCCCACTTGTTATACATACACAGTATCATTTATCATCTGCATAATACAGTCTCACATATTCAGAGAATACTCTATGTGCCAAATCTCTCCATGTCACACTCTTTTTTGGTTTGTGTGTCTTTGGTCGATAATATTTCAGTATTCTCTCTCGGAGTTGTATATCTTCTACTTGCTCCAGTGCCTTTTTTGTTTTCCATAGTTTTGTGAAATTATTTAGATGGATCATTGCTAATTTGTAATATTTCTGATATAAAAGCTTCTCAATACTTCATAAATAGATAGTGTTCTATGTTGTAATTATTCCAATCTATGTATTGTATAGCTTCTATTATTCAGCTTATATTCCAGTCAATATCGTTTTCTTTACAAATTTTTGTTAAGTTCTTTATAAATCCATCATACAGATTATATGCTCGCTTCATAAATATCAAATCTTTTTTCATTTTTGTTAATTAGATAATAAAAATGGTTGTCTATATTCTTCTTTCTTTTCTTCTTCCAGATGTTTTCTCATATTGTATAGCTTTCATCTCAAGCTCGGCACTTCTTCTTGTCGCTTTCTCCTATATCTTGTCACACTCTCGGGTGATAATTCTTTCATCTGATAGTAGATATGCTCGCTTTCTATTCAGAGGTCTTTCAGTAGATAGCAATACAGCAGTGGGTCATCATCTCTACATTTTGGTATAGTCTCCAGATAGTATTTTACTTTTTCTTTTACTTTTTGTTTTTCCATGAGTTCGCTGTGGTTAGAGGTTAAAATAAAGTTGCTTGTTTTGATTGTTCTGGTTTTGGCGAAACCGAAGATATCGTATCTTTTATTTCTTCTATCTTCTCTTTGAATTGTTCGGGGTCTATCTCGTATATCATTCAATAGCTACATATCCATCATTCACTATATTCGTTTGTCAGTGTATTTCATACTACGAATGTTCAAGTTCATCAGTACCAAAAGCAATTTAGTAGTGCCATCATTACACATCTCCTGTCCAGGTCTACTCCATACAGCCTACATTGTGGGTTGTTTTTTAGTGCTCACAATAGCAATGTCCCACTACCACAAGCACAGTCCAAAACTCTTTCTCATTCTCAAGGTTTTGTATCTGTCATCTGTGCCATCATATCTGCTATATGTGGTGGAGTGAAAAATTGCCCATTCTCTCACGATGATACAAACTTCATATACATATCTCATAGTATGTCCAATTTCTCCTCGTGGTGCTCTTGCATCATATTTACCATATCTACGAGCATCCTGATTGGTGTGCTTGTGTTTTTCCACAAGCTTATGAGTTTCAAGTATCTTTGTTCTCTCTCTTTCCATCTCGGAGTATTTTGGATGGTCGGGTTGGCATTCACTATTGAGATGACTACTACTTCCAGCCAAGTCTCAAATGCTTTAGCCATACTTATTCATTCTCATTGACTTGCTACAAGTCCTCTCTCAAATGGTTTATCGCTATTTGGTGTCCATTTCACTCACATTATCATATCTTACATCGTAAAAGTCTGTATCAGTTGTGTATTATCAGTATTTCATAGTGAATTACTTCATATTTGTCTGTCAGTTTTGATAGATATTGCTTTAATTCATCGTATTTTTTGAAGTCTTTGTGTTTCATATTCTGCTTTTAGTTTCTAAAAACTCTCTCAAATTTCCTACATATTGTAATTTATATTCATCTCTACTTTTCTTAAACTCTTTCAGCTTATCGGGTTTCCGTGTAAGTAAATTTCTCCAACCTATCAACTCAAACATATGCTGTCTTGGGTTTAATTCGGTAAAGCCATTTTCTAAATACTTCGCTATCTGCTCGTTAATTCGTTGCATTGTTTTTATATACTCTGTCTTTTTCATATCTCATCCATAAATTGATAAAGTTGCTCTTTTGCTTTTTGTTCTTGGTCGTGTATGAGATAGTGCTGTACTGTCTTTATTCTCCTTTTCACTTTTCATACGATAGGAGTTTGTATCATATCTGCTAATTCATCATACATACTCCTATCATATTTCATTGCTTTCACAAAGTTGAATATAGCAGTAGTCCATATCTCTTTTTCTCTGCTATTGCTCCACATCGTTATTTACTTATTGAATTACAAGCCGCTAATTTACCGAAAGCAAGTATTGTGTTTTTGTATTCGGTTAGTTTTGTCTCTGCTCTATGTATATGCTCTTGATAGTGTTTTCTGTCTTTTTTCCATATCTCGAGGTCTTCACAATACTTTTTTTGTTTTCTGTCAAACATCTGTTTCCTTCTCTTAAATTTCTCATTTTTGCTGTCATACTTCTGCTTTACGAGGAATAGTCCACTTCAGATGGCTGTATCTATTACTTGTCAGTCCATCTTACATCAGACTACTTGTCCAGCTAAAACATCAAATTCAAAGTTAAAAAACTTTTCTACATGACTTGGTGTTGTGTAAATTACATCATTCATTTTGTTTTGAATAAAAGAATAAAAAAGTGTTTGGCGACCTTTTTAATTTGGAACTAGCAATCCGTGATAATTTGGAGATGGAGTGGCGACTACCACTCACTGCTTGTCCATCTTTCACTTGTACTTCGTTACTTGAATAGTGCTACATCTCCATAGATAGACCACACAGCCAAATTATACAAGACCTACTTCGTAAATACCGCCCGCAACTGTTTATGTGTGGTCTATTTGCTCGTTCCTAATAACTTGACTAATTACAGTGAACCGTTTAGCTGTAATTTGTCATAGATAGGGGCTTTACATCTCCCCCACGATGCCATCTAAAAGGGTTTGGTTCACAAATTGTCCTAAAAGATAGATACAAGGGATGAAAAAATGAGTGTGATAACTCTCAAAAACGACCTTGTAGCCAGTTTTACAACATAGTCGGTTGTGTTCGGTTTAT
>CALCYP010000127.1 GCA_937906635.1 uncultured bacterium
AAAAATCAGATCCGATCTGCTGATGGTCGACTCACCCGGGTGGAGATTTCCGAGCCAACAACAAAAAAAGAGCAACCTAGCGGTCGCCCTTTTTTATTATTTTAGTGATATCTATTTGATTACATAAAAACTACTTTTATTTAAATTCTTTGATAAATGTCTCAATATTTCGTACATTTATTCATCTGTGATTTGATTTTCACAAAGCATCATAAGATATTACATGTTTTGGATAACCATCCTTAATTGATAATAGATTTCAAATTTCTCTATCTTCTGTATTTTCCGTGAGGAGCCAAGCTACTTGAAAATATTGTAAATCATCTCATTTCTTTACTACAAAATCGATTTCTTTTCAGTTTAAATCTCAAACATAAACTTCATATCAAATTCTTTTTAAATGTAAAAATACAATATTTTCTAAAATTTTTCATTTATCCATTTGCATATCTAGTCAAAAACTGTT
The DNA here is from genome assembly GCA_937906635.1 of uncultured bacterium. Classification (GTDB taxonomy): domain Bacteria; phylum Patescibacteriota; class Gracilibacteria; order Absconditabacterales; family Absconditicoccaceae; genus JALOAF01. The sequence goes on from CALCYP010000127.1 coordinate 467, forward strand.
TCTAATTCATATATCGTTGAAATAATATTTATCTTTTTGTTGAAATAATTGTTTTCAAATAATATTGAATCTAGGTACTCTGTAAATGATAAATGATTCTAGAAGATAATTTACATAATTTCATATTGTTGCTGAAGCCACTTCAGTTCATTTTTCTTTGGTTATTGTATCTGAAATATTTTTTATAGAAATTATACTTCCAACAATATTTGAAATATATGACAATAATTGGGATAGTATTGATATATTTCTAATTTCTCATTGATGTCTTTGTAGGACATCTTTTAATATTATTGAGTCAACAACATTTTTTATATAATTTTTTTTCATAATTTTATCTGGTATAGCTATAATTTCAGGTAGTCATCAAAGTTCCATAAACGACAAAAAATCTTCTGTATTTTTTCCATATATTTTATTCATATCTAAATATTCTTTGTATCAAAGAGGATAAACAAAGAAATTTAAATATCTTCATGTAAGATAGGTTGCTAATTCTCAATCAAGTATACGTGAATTTGATCAGGAAATAATTATTTTGTATTTTTTTGAAGCATATCTAGCTCTAATAAAACGTTCCCATCAATCTATATCTTGTATTTCATCGATTATTATCCACTCTGGATCTGGATTACTCTTGCAATACTCCTCAAACAAAATAGTTAGATCTTCAGTTTTTTTAATTAAATTAAATTCATCTACTTCTTTGCTAAAATAAAATAAATTCTCTTTTAATCATAGCTTTTTAATCAATCATGCTATTATATAACTTTTCCCAGATCTTCTTTGTCATTGGACCACAATTACTTGTTCCGTCTGTGCATATTTTATTAGTTCGTTTATATACCCTTCTCTTAAATAAATTTTTTTATTTTCTAAGTCTTTTAAGGAATCTTGTATTAAGTTTTTTTCATAGAACATTTAAATAATTAATAATCATATAAAATTATTACACACTTGTATTATACACAAAAAAAAAATTAAATCAACTAAAAGTTTTAATTATAACTAAATTTTTTATAAATTTTAATAAACTTTTAGTCATAGCTAAATGTTTTAATAAAAAATATTATGTAAGTCTTAAAAATTACCAGATAATACACAAAAAAATAAAAAAATCAGACATAAATTAGTATATAAATACAATCATTAAATAAATGTTTATTTTCAGTGCTGTCCGGGAAAATTTAGAAGTCAGAAAATAGTGAAATTTGTGGCGGAG
>CALCYP010000128.1 GCA_937906635.1 uncultured bacterium
GGAGCTCCCCGATGAAATCGGGGTGAGGGGGTTAACCCCCGCCACCGCAAGCGGTTCCCCTCCCCGTCGGGGAGGAATTTTTTGCCAAATATTCTGCCTCAAGGACGAAGTCGGTGGATTTCTATGGATTTCTCGTCACTACGTTCCTCGAAATGACACATTTCCTCATCATTTCGAACCTGATTCCCCTTCTGTATTTTTTTGTATTTCAATGCAAATTTTTCAAAAATCAATTTATAAATCCAGAAAATACCTTTTTCTCACCACTTCTTGAAAATCTTTTTTTTAATTGTAAAGTGTTTTTTTGTATTTTTTGAGTTTATACAGCATAATATGTATTTTTCTATTGTTTTTTTTTGGTCAAAAACATTAAATGAGTATAATTGTATATATAAGTATAAAATTTTATTACAATTTAGATTATGGGGAATAAAAACAAAAAAATAATTTCATCAATAATTTTGGGAGTCTACTTGATGACAAACTTTTTCCAGTCAATGCTCTACTCTGGAAATTCAGTATATGCTACAAACACTACTGAAAATCAGATAGATTACAAAAATATAGTAGCTATCATCGTAAACGATGATATTTATAGTGAAATTAAAAGTGATATAGAACGATATGCCGACAAATACATCCAGTGAAACACAAATAATAGATACAATGCTATCTCAAACTCACAAGCTTTGGTTTTTCCTATTGATGTAGATAATTTCTCTCCAAAAAACATTACTCAATTACTCGAAAACATATATTTTGGATGAATTGAATGAGAAACTTCAAGACTCATTTGATTAGTCTTGATATGAAATATTCCATTACCAGTGGTAAATCAAAATTGATATATTTATCCTACTATCTATCCTTATGTAGACTTTGAAGAGCAGAAATTTATTTGGGATGAGGAAAACCAATACTTTGTCTACAATAATAATCCAAATTGACAAGCTGAAATTTGGCACTGAATGATAGATTTTTGAGATAATATCACTGAATACAGAGATTATTTCGCCAAACTAAAAACATACCGAGAAGACCCAGACTCTTTCATAGACAAGGCCGTCTGGTATGAGGATTTTATCTGAAATACAAAATATTTTAACGATAATTCATTGAATGCTTATCTAAATAATTTCCTTTTTGCTGAAGATCTGTGATATCACAGGTACAGTGATTTGATGGTAAAAGTATTGCAATGACAGCGCAACAAAGAAATGACTGATTTCTTAGCTGAATTTAATGAAGCGTTTCCTGATTCTTCGTGAGAAAATTTAAACAATGCTATCGCTGCCCTATCAAGCACAAGTGACGACATGAATACACCGACAATGCAGATAAAAGCAATAATTGATAATTGATATTTAGACAGATATTCATCTCTATTTGGACAGAAATACCTCAAGACAATCAATGACAATATAGAGACAGCCAATAGACGGATAGAATCTATTAGTGGGACAAACAATACACAATATTATGTAAACGCAGTAGACACTATTTCCAAAATGGTAGAGATAAACGATAATATCGCTTTGAGGACTACTTGAAATCTCGAACCATTTATGATCATGATAAACAACGCTCTCGAAGAAGCAGTAGATGCTCAAGTAGAGTCTGCGAAATATTGGCTAAATGATGTAATACCTTTGACATATCTGAAATATAAGTGAAAAAAAAGATTTTTGGGAAAATGTGTCTGGGAAATCTATGATGCTTATGAAAATTATTATTTTGGTACAAATGCCAGATATTTGCAATGAATGGAAGAAACGAGTACATATAGATGAACATATAGAAATTTCGAATGAATAGATGGACTGACCATACAAAATATCCAAAATTCTGAGAATCCAGCCACTGATGTCTCTGGACTAGATTTAAACAAAAAATCAATCTGAGGATCGTATGAAATTTTTGCACAACAAGTAGATGCAAACAGATGATACAACTACAACAATTCGCTCACAGAATACAAAATATATAGTGGAAACAAGACTGCTAAAATTGAAAATTGGGGTGTCAATTGTGTGAAAAAGTTTTTATGAATCTGTATAAAACGCAGATGGTCAATATCCAGTCACAATTGATCTTGATGTGATTTGAGCGAAGACTGAGATCAATGATGATGTGAAAGTCCACAAGAATATTGAGTGAGAATATGGTGATGAGCATCTCCATTGAATTTAGCAGCTGGAGAATGATGAAATTTTGTATGGGCTTCATGATATTCTTACACTGGAGCAATAAGTCCAATATTTGATATATGATGAAGTACCTCATTACAATCGGCTGAATATGAATCAAATAGCTTTGAGTGAAACAATACTTATTCATATCTCACCTTGAGAAGATTTTCTCCAGAAGTGCCATGAAAACCAAAATTTTTTGCTGCAAACCCTCTGAAAAAGGAGCCTGACAACTACTGATTTGGATATGACTACTCTATGGATTATGAAGTAAAATTTGCAAACAAAACTCCTGTATTAAATAGTCATTGAGACATAATTAGACGGACAAATGTGGATGTAAAAACGAACGATGATGTAGATTACTTTGAAAAATTTAACAATAACGCAAGTATAGAGGGAAATATTCTAAAGATCAAAAACACTTATCCTTGATGAGAGGAAGATTGTCAGTGAGCTTGAGAAATATATACTTATAGGACATTGGATTCTAGAGTAAAAAATGATTCTGTAAACGAAATAGAGGTAAATGGTGAATCATACAATATATTTGAAGATTTACGCTCCCCTTCAAGACAATTTTACAACGAACTTGCTGAATTTTTGGATGCTGTCTCCGGATCTGTAAATATTATAGTAGGGACCGATGATGACTCATTACCTGGAGTATTATCTGGGATAAAGACAGATATCGATCTGATAAATATATGATTTTTGGGTATAATATCCACTAGCACGGGAAATATAGTGAATATGGATACAGGAGCTATAGAAAGTCTGGCAGACACATGGCTTGAGATTTTTGATGAAAACAAAGCTAATGCTTTGATGGAGAAAATAAAACAAGCACAAGATGATGTCATTACATTGAGTTGATTTGTGGATATTTGAGATTCGTTATTCGATGGTGTGGTTGATTTTATTGATGAAGAATATAGTGCTTTCCAAGTAAACTGACGAAATATAATTTTCTTGGATAGCTGGAAAACCAATTTACTTACGACAATCAAAGAGACACTTAATAATTATCAAAAATTAAAACTAAGTATAATAAGAGCCAGAAATAGATATAATGAAATAAATTATTTGGGACAAAATATAAACATATTAGGAGGTCTTTCGGACAAAAAGGATGCATTAAATAACTTACAACAAGATAGTTCTTGAAATAATTATTGATGTGAAGCAAAATACAAAGAATTGTGTGTATCATTAGACAAACTAATAGGTATTTATTTACACAATGCAAATAATATTAATAATGAAAAAGATGGTATCAATAATATAGTAGTACCAATACTTGATGATGATGGTGAACAAATATGAACTGGTACAATAAACAATATATTTACAAAATTAATAGAAGCAAGTATCTTTGATACTATAGGGGATGCTCTAAATAATATATGAAATATAATAAGCAATATATGAATTTGAGTCTGACTATCTGTCTTATTACCATGAGTTTGAGGATGGATTGCTCCATTTTTAATGCAAAATGAAGAAGATCCAATAAAACAATTATATGAAAGTATTAGTAGTATCCAATCGACATGAAACACTCAGCTGACATGATTTATCCCTTGAATGAACAATACTACTGCTGATAGACCGATTGATTCTCCAAGATATTTGACCTTTAAATGAATCGCTGGAGACAAAGTCACCTTCATTTATCCAGACATATACAAAGCAGAAATTTTTTCATGAGATTCGGAGGATGGTATGTTAAAGCTAAAAAAACCTGAAGAAATCGCCGAAGCGATAAGAGATTATTTGAAAAAAGTAGTAAAGCAATATAACAAACTCTTGATAGGACAATTGTCTTGATACGACCAATACTATAATCAAAATAAAGCAGCTTTTGATATGCTGTCTCAAATTGACCCACTTGCATCACCTATATCTGCAAACCGTTCTTATACTCGCTTTAATGAAAATTATTTAATTACAGAGATAGAAAATAGATTGAGACAAAGTCCTTATTTTTCTGGTGATGAATTAGCTCAAAGCGATCCAATTTTATTTATCGCAAATATAATTTATTACCAAAATATTACTTGGCCGGAAAAGACAATCTCTAGTACAATACAGGGGGATTACGACAATCAAAGGACAGATTTTGATATAAATGAAAAGATTTCCTATTTAATGAAAAACTACTTAATCTCTGATAATAATAAATGACAGTATTTGACACCAAAATATCGTGACAACTGATATGAGGTTGCATATATCAACTCTGATTGAAATGACTATTTAGTATATGAAGTCACACCACCAAATGAAGAACTACAATATGCTGCATCAAATTTTGTCAATCCAACAAGTACACAAAGTGATATGTGACAGCTGGAAGAAGATCTAATCACTGAATGTAACATCCCTATTGATTGATGAGTCCTATTATTCCAATTATCCGGTAGTAGTATCGAGACTCCTCGATTTGATGCTTTAGCCTGCCGATGGCAAAAAATAAAAGAAAAACCATTTGAATTCAAAATAACATTTCCATTTACTTGGAATACAGGAATGAGTTTTTGGGACAATATGTATGATATTTTTGAGGTAGATGAATACAAGGAGATTTGACTCACATACAAAGATCAATTGAGCTTTTTGGACACAAACGAAATAAATAATGAAATAATTTCAAATATGGATTTATCAAACCCATGAGATGCTGCCAAATTACAAGAGATTTTGTCATATACTATGATTACTACTGACAAGACAAATATTTCGGCAGACAATCCTAGTGGAACTATAGAATTTTCATCAAGTAAAGCTCTCTGAGATGTACAATTTTATATTGTTGCCATGTGAAATAATGATGTAAAGCTCGAGGATTGGGACTCTACCCTATCATCAAATATCACTATATGACAGGTTTGATTTATGACATGAAGCATACATTTTGAGCCATACGATGGAAGAATACTGCATTATAGTATGACTAATCCTACTGAATGATACAATATTTTAATGTTTTATATGTGCTTACCAGGTACACAAAATTTAGAGAATTGTGCCAGAAAAACTTTAAAATTTGATGTGGTGCCATGAGATATAAAAAATATTGAAATACAGCCAGAGCACGATATAGTGCTTGAATGAGCAAGCATACCATTTAAAGTGAAATGAACAGACCAATTTGGAAACAATGTATGAGAGCTAATATCTCAAAAGTTTCTAACAACGGTCTCGACTGGAAATATTACACTGAATGGTGTCACATCTACTGGAATTAGATTTTCTAATTTTAATAAAGCAAATTTCGACTTAAATGCTACAGGATGAGATTTAGATTGAAGGACTATTACGATACAAGTCTCTGGATATATCGATTGAGAGCCTGGTATAAAAGATAGTACATGAGTAAAAGTAGTAAAATGAAGAATTGACACATATTCTGGTAATATGAAGCTATCTTCTGGAGCTAATGTAATTACATGAATTTCTTTACAATTGCCCGATACAGACATCTACTACTATATTGATAGTCTTTCAGTAAATCAGATAAATACTGGCACTTTACCAAAATTACAATTAAGGCTGGTAGATAAAAATTGATCTTTGATAAATATCGATTGAAAAGTGACAGTAAAGACGAAAAATTGAAGGCTTTCTCCAGGAAAAATATCACACAAAATTGTGACTAAAAACATAGATTGAAATGTAGTAGATACGGATCAATATAGTTTTGCTAAAACAAATTATTTTGAATTGTCTGGGTGACTCCTAACCGTATACTTGCTACCTAATTTTTCGGCATGAGAGGATGTATTAAATATTTCTATGCCTGGTGTAGATGATATCCATATACCTATATATATACATACAGCCACTCCAAGTATAATAAAATTATCTGCTGATACTGATATATTGTACAAAAACTCCTCTACTAATGTTAATTTAAAAATATTTGATAATTGGAATAATCTGGTAGATAAAGATGTACCTATTGTATTAAATTCTTCCAATCCAAACAGATTATCGCTATCCGCCCAAAGAATAAGTATAGTACACTGATGAACTCTTGATTTTGAAGCATATTCACACGACAAAGGTGGAATGAATCATATTTATGCACAAATTGACAATAATATAGTACCATTGAACAAACAAAGCCCAGACATCTTGTCTATTACAATACAAGAAAAGATGTTGCCAGAAGAAAATTTGAATGTAATGTACTTAAATTTGTTTGGTAATGATTGGTGAAATCAGTGGTGATACATGTCTGATAATGAAAAATTTGCTGAATCATTAATAAAGAACTCTGATAAATTGCTCACTATCACGACTCAGCTTTTGGATTATGAAAATATAAAAAATTTCCCTGTAATTATTGATAAATATTTGAAAATTAAAAATTTGTGATGAAATGATATGACATTTACTTTGAATTCATGATTTCAATTTAATATTGATACAATATGACAGATAAATGTCTCAAGCAATACATTTAAATTAGAGGAAGCGAATATCAGTGAAGAATCTATTGATCCATATATACACTACTTGATGACATCTGGAGCAGACAAAGGTAAAAATGTATTATTTTATATACCTGAACAGACTGATAGTATAATATCTAGAAATGAAGTAATGAACTCCGCTATATATATAAACGATGAAAAAGTATTTTCTCTAAATGATTTTACATTTAATCAAAATTTGAGCGTAATACTCTCGGAAGAAAAAATAGCGTGATATCAGGTGCGAGAGATGTTTTTCTGAGATACTTTTGTTTGAAAAATATTATTTGCCGTAGATTCAAATGAAACAATAGATATTACATTAAATTCTCATTCTGCTGATTATTGAATATGAGAGACATGGATTAATTGAACATCTAATGAATACGGATTGTGATTTTATCTTTTAAATTCTGAATTACCAACAGCTACTTTTGGATACAAAAGTATACAAGACAGTTATGATATAAATTTATGAATATGATTTACTGCAGATTTCAAAAATATAACCAATTTCTGAGGTGGTATGACTGTATGAGAAGCCACACTACCTTTTGGATCTGAATTATTGATAAATATCTGAGATCCTTTGCTAAAAAGAATTGATGGAAATGATTCTGCTAAAATCTACGATACAAGCTGAAATGTTGAAAAAGATACAGAATTTGATTTGTGACCATGAGAAGTCATCTATTCTGAGCCTGGTAAAGAAATTTTTAAGGTAATTAATATAGATTTTAATAATGATAATTTACAAGACATCATAGTAGTATTCAAAGATTGAACAATTAAAATATTAAAAAATTACTGATGAACAAATCCATTCCAAGATCTATGAGCATTGATGATTTTGGCCGACAGAATCAGTGATGTCTCTATCTGAGATGTCGATAGAAACTGATATAAAGACCTTTTGATTTGGACAGAAGCATGATGAATGAGAGTTTATTTAAATAATAAATGAATTTTTGATGTAGACGGATACCCTGTATGTATAAACATAAATGTGAATAAATGAGAAATTTCAGAACATCCTGAAAATATTGCATGAGCACATCAAATATTTTTGCAAGATATGGATATGGATGGTGCAGTAGATATAGTAACAAATGATGATTTATGATTTATAAAAATATTTTATGGTGGGACCGATGGTGGTTGAACTGTAAACTACCTATCAACGAACAAATATATGTGTGATGAAAATTGGTATCAAAGAGTATCAAACAACTCAAAAATCGTATATCAATTTGGTATAACTGCATATTCAGGGCATATAGTAGATACAAGTTTAATTCACTGGCAATGAATTTCTGATATAGAGTCTTGATCCGTCACTCCAGGAGATTTTGGTATAGACGAAGATTTACTTGATCCCGATAACACATCTCCTGATATCATAAACCCACTTTTACAGAGTCTATGACTCTTAAATAATACACAAATCGCTGAAAATCTATACAAACAAAATGAAAGATTAAAACAACCTTGATTTAATATAATACCTGAATATGAAACTGGAATTACAAATTCTGCTGATATAGATTATGTAGAAATTTGATGTCTAACATGAAGTGATCCTGTGAAAATTTACAAAACATATGAAGACCTAAATAATAATCCTATTGATTCAAATATCGTAGATAATACATGAGTTTTTGTAAATTGAGACTTAGTCAGAGTGAGTGTATATATTGAAGCAAACAATGATTTTTCTTGAACATTTATTGATAATATTTTGTGACCACGATCACTACCTGTATCGGAGTATAATGATGAGACTCTGGAAAATTATTGGTTTGATGGATCGTATGTAACAAATTGATATATCTCTTCATGACAAATAGAAGATATAACTATGCATCGAGATTTGGATAATGCGAGATATATGATAGACAATATACATATGAAAGCATGAGACAAACTAAAATTTAGCTATTGATTGATATACAACAATCCAGATAGTTTAATGGATATCAGTATCGATACACTGACATGAAGCAATTTCTCACAATATCTGATAAGTGGTACTATGGCAAATTATACAAATAATGACAAGTATCCTGATATTTCAGTACAGCCAAAAGATGGTTGTAACGATTCCTTGTTTATTTTCTTTAACAATTGATCTCAGAGTCATCCAAATACAAGGTGATATGAATTAAAATATTTTGATTTAGGTAAGATTATGGCAGATTACTACGAACAAGCACAGTCTACACAGCAAGAGTCTATAGACACTATATCAAATTGAATATTGTGATCTTGAAATTCTGGCACTTTGGCAAGTGGATCTGTAGATGATGGATGAGTTATAGAAAACACGCAAAGTTTTATTTCTAATTTAGCTGGTATAGCTGAGAATTTCGGTTGGCATTGAATGCTAACGAGTAATTGACTTGAATTTGAAGGAACGGATGTATTTAGTGTAATAAACTGAGAATCCAATGAAATAGCAAATGAGATAGATAAAATTATATGATCTGCATGTAAGTGAAACCAACTTGATTTGACATCTGAATTGTGATTTAATTCATGTAATTGATTACCTGTTCCATTTAATCAAGCATTTTTGTGAGAATGAAAATATCACCTTTTTGGATGCTATGAAATACCCCCTTTGTCTGAAACTATATGAAAATGAATGCCTGTAATGACATTCCCATGAAATTGGTGAAGAATTTATTGAATATTTATCCCTGCCCCTTGAATATTTGGTTTCCCTTTTAAATGAGAATGAGATGATTTCTTCTTATGAGGAATCTGAGGAGATTATCCATCTATGTTTAGGCTGTATCTCATGCCTACTATGACAATGAAATTGGGTATTGCTATGTGTTTTTGACCATACAATTTTGCTGGAATAGATTTATGAGATCCACTTGGTGATATTGCATGAAACTGTGTCGTATTTGCGGTAGATATGCCTTGTGGTAGGAGTAATTCTAATTGAAATGGCCCAAATTCTATAGCAGATATTCCTGATGGATATGAATTATTAAATTGATGTAGCAAACAAAATGTACCTTGCTACATATGAGATAATGAATCTTCTAGTCCATTTGTCTTATGATGATCAAATGAAAACACAAATAGATTTTTCAGTGTCGTACCAGATTGAAGCTATGCTGGATGATTTATAAACATAGAAGTCACACCTCAAACAAGTGCTCCATATCAAGAAAGAAGCTCTTTGGATATGGAGACAATTACATTGAAATGATGAGCGACAATACAAAACAAAATTAGATGATCAAAAGATCAATGATTAATTGATATTGTCGTAAAAAAATGGTTGGATAAGCAAATAAAATATATAATGAATAATCTGACAAATTTCAAACTCAGTGTAATATTACCTGATTTTGAATCGCTACTTGGAAAAATAGATGTAAAAGATTTTCAATCATCTACTGAGCAATATGAGACTACACCAAAAGAGAGATGTGAAAATAGATGAATGCAACGAAATGCAAATGATCAAACTTGTACAAAAAAAATTTCTCAAAATTTTGAGAGTGAAAGTCTCGGTAGTATCGATGAATGGTCTCAAAAAAATTTATGGAGTAGAGAACAAATATCGAGCCGATCTGAATACACAAATCCTTTTGAAGAACTAGCAAATGCTTTCAATGATACACCACTTGTAAATATCAGTACAAAAGACTACACTGTCAATGTGCCTCTACTTTCATCAGAGGATATTACATCTTATTTGAGTATGTCTAGTAGCTGGATTAATAGACAAACCGAAATAATGGATGATTGGAAAGATTTTTTCTCTGCTGTAATTTGATTATGTGGATGACGCACAGACATAAATGGTATCCAAGACATACAAGAAGAGATAGAGAAATTAAATGAAATCTACAAAGATGCTCAAAATTATAGTGATTGAGACGACGATGACGGAGAAATATTACAGAATCTCCAATGAAAAATAGACGCACTAAAAAGCCTAAAACAAAAGTATAATCTAAGTGATTTGTGAGACTATAAAATATACGAAGCAGAAAATTGAGGCTTTTATATCATGACTCAGTATAGAGCACAAGCAAATGCTATACAGCCTACTGATGTATATCTATACTTTGAGCCTAGTAATTCCACTCTATCTATGTTTACTTCATGATTTGATTTGGTGAGTGATAATGCATGAAGCAAGGTCAAAGTATCTATAAAGCAGAATTGAGACAAATTTAGCAATATCTGACTCCAGATCAAAAAGGAACACCAAGGAATAAGTCACTCTTGTGCTGCTTTGTTCAATTGAGGTATGATAAATAATTCTCTGAAATGATTTTTAAATTTACAAATGACTCTGGATAAATTAGTTGTTGCTGTGAAACAAAATATGGAAACATTACAACAATACAAGAAGTTTCCATTACAATTGTATGATTGGATTCATGTAATTGATAAGTATCTATGAGATATATCTTCTCTACTACAATCTACATTTGGTACCTTATGAATTTGGATGGAGACTAATGCAAATAGATTTTCACAATATGTAGATGCTTTAATCACTATTGCGACGACATTGGAAACATATCAGATGATTATTGATTTATCAAAAGATTGGACTGAAAGCTGTAGTACATGTACAAATGATAATTATGATCAATTTTCTTGTAAATTATGATGAGTCTGTGAATTCCTTGGAATCGAATTACCAGTTATCCAAATTCCACCCACAAAGATACCAAGTATATATCTAGATCTTTCTGAAATACATATTGAAAGTGATATTACATTGCCAAATCTGACATTTAATCCTGTGGCTGTACCTTTACCTGAATTACCAAACATCCCATCACCTCCAGATATTGATTTTTCTCTAGATATAGATGAAGCTTTGGCTGTTTGAATAGATTTGGTATGACAATTGGCTAATATAGATTTCGGTAGTATATCTCTGGATGCTTGAGACATCCCTCTAATACCTTCCCCTCCTACATTTCCAGAACTACCATCATTCATTCCGTCTGTCGAAATGGAACTGCCACTATTACCACCAGCTCCAAAAATACCAGAATTACCAAATTCTATACAGGGTGCTATCAAATGAGCTAAATTGATTTGAAAATTCCTTTGTATTATAAAAGGAAAAATTTGATTAGTTCAAGAACAAAATATCAAAGCAAAAGTAGAACAAATTACACAAAGGACATACGAGGTACCTTATTGGGATAATTTAGACCAGACTCTATCCGACTGGAATTCTTATGCTTCGACTAAGATATCTAGCACGCGAGCTAATGTATTTACTTGATTTTCGGCATTATTACAGACAAATCAATTTAAAGATGTTAAAATGAAATGATTTGATATATCTTTGCAGACATACGTAAATCTACAATTTAACTTAGATGAATTTCATTCTCGGTTGCAATCCGTAATAGCTTGAAACATACGTTGAGGTACTTGAATAGTCGCTGCTACTGATACAAGCTCACTTGTAAATTCTATAAATCGAGCAACCAATTACCTAATGAAAAAAGAAGAATGAAAAATTAATGATGTATCAGAAGAAATGGGTAAACGGAATAGGACATTACAAGCATGTGTAGATAAACCAATATCTACAGATTGTCTATGAGAAGATAGTGCTGAATTTGTGAAAAAGTATGAAGAACGATTGAATCAACTTGCAAAGATCAAGAAACTCATTGAAGATTGAGCAGAATGATTGGACACAACACTTGGTGAAATGGAAAGCAAAAAAGATGAAGTAGAAAATTTATTGGCAGAAATGAGTGGTTTAAATAATGAATTAATTTCATTAAATGAGGAACTGAATTATTATCGTACTAGATTAGGTAGTGCGACAAATGAAAATGATAGAAAAAATATTGCAGACAAAATTGATGAATTAGAAAATAAGATACAAGACAAGCAAACAGAAATTGATGATATACACAATAGAATTGAAGTGCTTGAAAGTGAGATAGCCCAAATAGGACAAGAATATGGAGAAATGCTGGAGTCGTATAGGGAGCTTTCTAATCTCTATACCACTCTTTCCAATAGCATACAGGAATTAAAAGATGAACTACAAAGAAAATCTAACGAAGTAATAGATCAAGTAAAAGATGAAATCGAACAAGCATGAGAATCTGTAAATTTTGATGATATGAAAATTTATGAAGAAAAAGCAAATGAAAATAATGATAATGCAAATAGACAAAAGGAGATAGACCAAGAAACTCAATTTGATAATTTAAAAAATTTATACAAAGATGTTGATTTGGTTTCTTATGTCGATTATGATTCCGATGTCAATGAAAATAATTTTAAAATCCTCAAACAAGCTCTTTCGGAGATAAACAAAGAGACAAACAACAAAAGTCTGAAAGAGAGATCTCAAAAATATCTGGACTTGATTACTATGAATAGGAATATAAATGCAAATACCAATTCTTTGGTAAAAGTTGAAAAAGAATATAGTAGTGTTATTGGAGATTATACGAAATGAAATTCTGAAATTTTATGAATGATAGAAAATGATTATAATCAATTTTTGACTGCCGTGTCAAACAACGATAAATCATTGGTTAGTGATAAAACTTTTGACATTACCCTATCCGCGAAACTATTTGATATGGATGAAAATACTTTGCAAGCAATATCTCAACAGGATAACATAATGAAAAAATATATAGATTATAATATGAGTAATGTAAATTGATATTTAAATGCTTTGGAAAACTATTCTGCTCAAGAACTAAATATGTGTGAAGAAGAATATGACTTGGATAAAGAATATTTGAATAACATAAGAACTTTGGCTAACCAAGCATACGATATAATTGATAATGAAAATTTGATAATAAATAATGATTACGAGGCTACAAATAGTAAAAATAGCAATATTTTATTGGCACAAACAGCATGATGAAATGGGACGACAAGTAGCTCAAATTCAAATAATTGATGATATTCTAATACCAGCACAATAGATATAGCTAATTATATACAGTGAAGTATATTAAAGACCAAAGAATGAGCTTTTGTGTTAGCAAACCAAGATTACACAAAGAAATTTCAATCTAAATTTATATTAACTGATATAAATGATGATGGAAAGAACGATATGATTTTACGAGATGAACATAATATATATATCAAATATAGAGCGTGAAATAGTGTATTTTCTGGCGCCGACTACAATAGTCGTGTTTACTCATATCATATAAAATCTTATGATGAATTATTGGAGGATGCTGATGATAAATGAATCATAAAAATGAGAGATTGAATCCGTAATTTAAAAGTTAAACTTGTAGATAAGAATCGAGAAGTTAAAAATTTTAAATATGTATGACAGACATTTGATACCATCAAGGTATCTCGATCAGACAGCGATACTGTATGAGATAAAGTTGATGGATATCTAATGAAAATGATTCATAGAGTAGATCAATTTAACGATCATGAAAATCTCCTTTCGCAATGAAATAATGAACAATTGTTTGACAAAAAATATATACTTGTCTTGCCAAAATGATCACAAGTAACATGAACGAAACTAGAATTAGAGTCTAATGAGTGAACCTTGAGCAATATTGAAACTCATATATGAACTGGAAAAGAAATATTTAGTCTGCA
Organism: uncultured bacterium; assembly: GCA_937906635.1. Classification (GTDB taxonomy): domain Bacteria; phylum Patescibacteriota; class Gracilibacteria; order Absconditabacterales; family Absconditicoccaceae; genus JALOAF01. Next base: position 14,282 of record CALCYP010000128.1, read on the forward strand.
ACTTTTCAATGAATGACTGGAGACGATAAATCTCACATTGACTGATATACCTAGAAATTGGCAATATAGTGAAGTATATACTCTTAATTTTGATGGAAGCACTTATAAAATTACAAGTAGTTCTAGTAATCAAGTAGTGGCATGACCTCAAATAATAGCCGATACTGAATGACCAGATGTAGATATAAAATTGTATAGGCCAGCTACAGATAAAGTAGTAGATGAAGGAACAAATTTGAAATGATATGTCTGAACAAATTATATTTTACAAGCTTATTGGGAAGATAATGTCGCTCTGGATGAGATATGGATTGCCGATGCTATGTGAAACACTTTGGATAGACAAGAGAATATAAGTAGTCAAACATGATATATTGAACTAAGTTGATTATATTTTACATGAACGCAGTATCTACACTACTATTTGTGATGAATTGATATAGATGGAAATGACTATGTAGAAGAAATTATGCTCACAATTGATGTGCCATCAATAGAAATAACTGATATAATAAGGTGAAATCAATGATTAAGTTATTTAAATTGAAATGTATTTTTCAATCCTCTATCTTGATGAAATATTCCAAATATTGGAGACTGAAATCATGTAGTGTCAATACTTGCAGAATTAAATCAAGATATAGACTCTTGATATGTACAATTTTTGAGAAATAGGATAGACAATAAACGAGAAGCTCTAACATGAGTTGTTAATTGATTTAATATTCCGTATTTCCATGTAGTGCCGGACCAGACTGAATATTATTGATGATATTTTGATTTTGGTGATGATATTTGACTATACTCAATTAGTGGAGATGTAGTTGCAAAAATAAATCCAAATAACTGAAAAATAACTGTAATGCCAGGTTTCCAAAACACGATAAGTATAAAACTAGATTATTCTCCAAAAATACCTGTAGTCAAAGTAATGGAATGAAACAAAGTCCTATTCCGAGTCATATTCTCTAGTGAAAATTTAGTAGAGTTGAGTACATCATCAAACAATGTAACTATAGAGGCTTTAAACAATGAATTATATGGAGAATTTGATTGATGAAAAGCTCTTTTGAAAAACAATGAAGTATTGCTTTATCTATCTGCGAAATGACAGATATACACAGATCAGACGCTATACGGAGAATATTGATTTGATGATGCGACGAATAGTGTAATTTACACATTTAGAGATAGTCCTAATTGAAATAATTTATGATTTGTAAAAATTAAAATAAAAAATTTACTTGATTATTAAAAATTTGCAAAAAAGAAAAAATCGATTATAATTGAATAGATTTATATAGAAATAACTTTGATGAAAAAATTGTTTATATTGATAGTATTGTTATTCAGTTTTATGACAATCACTTATGCTGATAATAATGTATGAGATTGTTTGTTTTTTTTGACCAATAATAGTTTAAATTGATGGGAAGAAAATAATGAAGATGATGAAATCGTAGCAAATTTAGCTAAAGCTATGCCAAAAGAAACTATTGAAAAAGCATATAATCACCTAAAGTCTTATTGCTGTGATATAAATTATTTAAGTAGTTCATCATGTAGTCAAAACAACAATAATGAAATCTATCCTCAATCAATCTATTTATTTGACCATTTATTAGATGTATATTTGAGGAGATTGGATGCAAAACAAAAAGATGATAATTGAGAAGATTTATTGTATGGATTAGAACCAGATAGTTTGTGAGCAGAATGGAGAAATTTCATTACAGAACGTGGAAATGATGTGAAATGATCTCTACCTTTAGAAATTCAAGATAAATTCAGTTCTATGTGGAAACTAACCGTAAAAGTTACAAAATTTTTAGGTGATACCGAGCTAAATATAAAAAATTGGAAAAATAGTTTTGAAGAAAATATAAAAAATTACGATAATTGGACACTTTGGGACAAATACAATTTAGCATGTGATATATCCAAATATATTTCTGAGAATAAATTACTTTTATCTACTTCAAAATTAAGTACCAAAGAATATAATTCTTGTAAAAATTTAACGAGTGCTAGGATAAACAATGAGACCGTATATACAAAAGTTTTATTGATGCAAAAGGCGAATATACTACTTTGAAGCAATATGAAATCATATTTGAATACTTATTTTGTAAGCGATAAGTTAAATGCATTACAGGATAAAGTATTTAATATGTCTACATCTTTTGCTGAAGTAAATAATGCTGTATGACAATTAATACCAGAATGTTCTTCTTAAGATATTTTATCTAATTTAACAATAAAAAATGAAAAAAGTATTAGGAATATTTACAATCATATTTGCAGTAATATCATGATTTGCACTTGCCGATGATGATATATCGATTATACCAAAATGAGATACTACAAATGCTGCACAAAAAGTTGAACAGGTGTCATCTGGATGAAAGGTCTGGGAAACATATAGAGATATCGTAGATAACGGAGATTTATCTCTTGGAGATCAGCTTGCCTCATGAATTATGAGTCGAGATACTATTTTAGATTATTGTGTGTATTTAGCTAAATTTCTGTGAGAACTTGCATTATTGCTCTGAGCTATGGCTATCATATTTATGTGATATAAAAGAATTTTTAGAAATCTAAAACCACAATCTGACAACCCTCTATGAAAAATCATACTTTGATTATTAATAATTATTTTCGCTTATGCAATCGTAAAATTAATTTGGTCTGCATTTATTAGTTAGCTGGATAATTAAGAATGAAGAATTAAAAATGAAGAATTAAAAATGAAGAATTAAGAATGAAGAATTAAGAAAAATGAGGAAATTTCAAAATTATTAATTCTTAATTTTTTAATTATTAATTAAATCTTCCCTTGTCTCCTTGCTGTAGTCCTCTCTAATTCAGTGAGGTATTTTTTCCTGATACGGATTGATTGAGGTGTCACTTCTACTAATTCGTCTAATCCTATATAACCTAAAGCATCTTCCAATGACATATGGCGAATTGGTTTTAGGATCATTGCTTCATCGTTTCCGCTATTTCTGACTGAAGTTTGCTGTTTGTTGATAGTGAGGTTCACTGTCATATCTCATCATTTCAAATGTTCTCAGACGATCATTCATTCGTAAATTTTTTGTGCTGGATCTACGAAAATTGGTCATCTCTCTTGAAGCTTGAAAATTCAGTAGTTCATAGCAGTTCAAGTCGCAGACGAAATCATTGATCAGACATCTCTTTTTTTGATTTCTCATTTTCGTGGTTCGTAGTGAGAGAAAGATGAATACATGATTCACTCTCATCTCGTCATGAGTGTAAAATCTCATCTAAATCACAAAAGTCATCTGGTAGGTACTTCAAATTCTATCGTACTCATTCCATCTTTTGACTTCAAATCTTTCATGATTCATTTACGATTTGATATCGTTTCAATTATTGCTCCAGACAATCAGTCCTCTACTGTGATGACTACATTTTCTATTGGCTCTTGTTTTTTTCAATCTATTTCTTTGAAGATTACTTGTGGAGCTCAGACTTGTAATTCTCGTCACTCTCTACGGATACTTTCGATTAGGACTGATAAGTGCATCTCTCCTCTACCAGAAACCATAAATTTTCAATCCTCTATTTCGACTTTTAGACCGACATTTGTCTCTGTCTCTTTTTCCAATCTCTCTGCTAAATTTCTGGTTGTCATATATTTTCATTCTTTACCAGCAAATGGAGAATCGTTTACGAGAAATTCCATTTTTAAGGTAGGCTCATCGATTGTGATGGCTGGCAAAGCTTGAATATCTCATTCTCAGATCGTCTCTCAAACAAAAATTGATGGAATTCCACTGATTGTGATAATATCTCCACAATCTGCTTTTCATGTTTCTATCCTTTGAAGTCCGAGAGTAGTAAAAATTTTACCAATTTTACCGGTTCTAACCGTCCCATCATTTCAAATAATTGTCACAGTTTCTCCTGCCTTCGCTGTTCACTCATACACACGACCGATTCACATCCTTCACAAATAATCATCGTAAGTAAGATTTGCTATCTGCATACGAAAATTCTTTTCTGGATAGTTTGGTGCAAGTGGTACATATTTCAAAATTGCATCGAATAATGGAGTCATATCTTTCTTTTCATCATCGAGAGAATTCATAGCATATCAAGCTTTAGCACTTGCGTATATAATTGGAAAATCGCATTGCTCATCAGTAGCTCAGAGTGAAATGAACAAATCAAAAAGCATATCGATGACTTCCTGTGGTCTGGCTGTTGGCTTGTCAATTTTATTGATTACAACCATTGGTTTTAGTCCTAATTCCAATGCTTTTTTTAGAACAAATTTTGTCTGTGGCATTGGTCATTCATAAGCATCAACTACGAGAATTACTGAATCAATCATCCTCAAAACACGCTCTACTTCGCTACCAAAATCTGCGTGTCCAGGAGTGTCTACTATATTGATTCTAGTTCATTTGTACTCGATAGCTGTATTTTTTGAGTAGATTGTGATTCACCTCTCACGCTCCTGATCATTGCTGTCCATGACTAAATTTGCATCATCCATCTTTTTCAAAGTACCTGATTGCTTGAGCAATTGATCTACCAAAGTAGTCTTTCCATGGTCTACATGAGCTATTATTGCGATATTTCTAATGTCCATAATTCACAACGAATAAACTAAAAATTAGCTTGGATTATATATTTTTGGATAAAAAAAACAAGAAAATCAAACAAAAAAGCGACCTGTACTTGAATTTCTGGCCACAAAGGCTATATAAAATATGTCTTTATTTATTTATTTATACAATCATGAAAAAAATCTGATTACTTACTACTCTATTAGTGGCTGGATTACTACTCACAGAATGTAATAAAACAGTAATAGAAAATCCTGAAATTATTGATGATTGTATTACTGTGGATTGAGAAGATTGATGTGCGGTTGATATAGATGAACCCGTAGTTGACGAGCCAACTTATGAAATTTTAGAGCGGACAGGATATATGTGATGTATCTGATGATGTGAAGATTGAAGTGATGAAGAGTATGTAGAATGATATTATTACAGGTATACGAATCCAGAACTTGGATTGAGAATCACTACACCATCTTGAGATGGATGAAATTACAATTTAAATTTTAGAACAAAACGTGAAACACCTATTTTCAAACAAATAGATAACGGCATTTATTCATTGGAATTTTCAGATGAAGATTTAAAATATGCAGAATTTATAAATGTGTATGAGAAAGATCCAGGTACTTCACTTGAAGAAATGTTGGATAGGAAATATGGAAGTAGATGATGTGAAATTTGGACTGGTGACATAAAAAAAGATGGAATTTTTGATTGATTTTGAGATTATTCCTATGAGGTAAGAAGAAATTATGATATTGAAGATAGTAACAATTATTGCACGATTCGTGAAGAAGGAGAAGAATGACGAATTTTTCTAGTGGAGTCAAAAGATGGCACAAAATATTACAAAATTAGGATGGATGATTGATGTGCACCATGACCATGTTCAATTTTCTGAAAAGTTGAAGTTTTATAAAATAAATTATTGAAAACATGAAAAAAATCTGACTTTTAACTACTTTATTGGCTACTGTTTTGCTATTTGCAGGATGTACAAACAATGACTGTTTGCCTAATAATTGGGAAATTGATAATCCTGAAATTAATAATGAAGCAGAATATACTTGAAAGTATCTTGCACTTTATCCATTTTGAACGGAAGTAGAGCCACAAGAACCTGATTATTCTTGGATGACCACACAGAAATTATATAATGACCCAGATATACTGAAAGATTATAAAACAAATTATTGAAAAGATTATTATTTTTTGAATGCAAAATATGAAAAATATGTTAGGTGAATCGGTACAGAAGGTCAACTAATTCCAATAGAAAATGAACAAATAACTATACAGGAATGACCTACAAAAGAACCTATTTTTTTTGATTGGACATTGTATCAAAATGTTTGGAATGATGAAAATAAGGATGAGCAATATTCCCTTTATCATTTACAATGAAGTGTATTGCTTACATGATATTTAGAGACACATAAAGAACCTGATTGCATTTATTGTGATGAAGAAGAACAAAAAAAGGCTTGAACTGTTGAAGTTTGGAGGATATATCCAGATGATTGAAATAAATATTGATGATTTGTTTTATGATATACAAACTGAAATAATCTTGTGTCTGAATATCCATATTTAAGATATGACCAAATAAACTACTTTGCGTCATCGCATTGAAGCTTTAAGCCTCATTTTGATTTAAATCTTCGTGATATAGCTAATGATTGAAAACTTCATACATTCCACGTTATATTAGACGATTGATGAGTGTCAGAACGATTTTATGATGGTTCAATGATTAGAGAACGAGATTTTATTGAATAATTTTGCCCTCCTTCACTTGAAGTCCAATTATGAGAAAAATCAAGAGGAATAAATAAAATCTTAAATAGAGTTTAAATAATAATTTGGATTATATAGTTCATTTTTCTGGATTAATGACCGCATAG
>CALCYP010000129.1 GCA_937906635.1 uncultured bacterium
AACAAGAAAACAATCCTCCGATATGCAAATATCCAGTTGGACTTGGAGCAAATCTAGTACATACTCAATTTCTTTCTGGGAATTTATTTTGCAAATCAACAATGGTCTCTTTCACATCAGGAAACATCAATTCAGCTAAATCATTCCATGTAGCCATAATCAAAAATTTTAATCAATATAAAAACTTTTCTCAATCTACTTTTATCAATTATCAATTTATTTTCAATAGAAGAAAAATTAAGTGAAGAAAGCATTTAAAAAAATCTAATTTTTAACAAAAACAATTACAATTCAACCAAAGAAACAAAAGAGTTATCTAAAAAAGATAACATTTCTCTTGATTTTGAATACTTTTTATTTATCTTTCTATATAGAATTTATTGTCCCATATAAAAAATATGCAAATAATATTTTTAGATAAAAATTATGAAGAGCTATATTATGGAACAAAAAGATTGAATTTTCACCCAGATTTAATCAAGAAATTTAGGATGAGAATTGACTTTATGTGCGGAATTGAAAATATTGATAAGCTCTACAAAATGACTTCACTTCACTGTGAAAATCTACTTTGAGATAAAAAATGAATAATGAGTATTAGACTCAATAAACAATGGAGGCTCCTCTTTAAAGTCTTACAGAATTGAGAAATTCAGGTCCTTGGAATTATCTGAATCAAAGATTATCATTAAATTTTATCATTATGAATTAAAAATGTTTAAACCTACCTATTCTTATCATCCTGGTGAATATATAGCAGAAGAATTAGAAGCAAGAAAATGGACTCAATCAATGTTCGCAAAAATGCTTTGAATATCAAGATTCTATGTAAACGATCTCATTAATGGTAAAAAGAACATCACTACGACATTAGCAATTTTGATTTGAGAAGTATTTGAGACAGGTCCAGAAGTCTGGATAAATTTACAAAAAAATTATGACCTAAATAAAATTAAAGACAATAAAAAAGTACAAGAAAAAATACACCATGTGCAAGCCATTATGAGAGAATTAGATTTTGCATAATACGATATTTATTACAACAGAAAACAAAATTTAAATTTTTTACTGTGTCTTATCACAAAAGTCTTTTAATTTCATCTCGTTTGTCTTTTTCTTTTTTTTCTTCTTCTATGGGATCTCGTCCATATGTGTGTCAATATTTATCATATCATTTTTTATTATATCAGTCTATATCATATCAATCATCATCAAAATATGTTCCATTTTTGTGCAGTTTCGTTTCTGGATTAAATCATTTGCGATTATATCAATCTCTATCAAATCAGTCCTCATTATATCAATCTCTATCATATCAATCATCATATCTTCAGCCTCTTTTGCAATGTAATGCTTTTGCTGCAAATCATCTATCAGCATATTTAGCACGATTAGATTTTTTACAATGATTTTTTTTAAATTCCTCTGGTGTTAAAATTCGAGATTCTACTAGTTTATATCATACAGTAATCTCTCAATACATACTTTGAAAACTATTTTTACATTCTACTTTACAATAAGGGCATATTGTGTAACTCTTATCATATTTTTCATTACAATTTAAGCACTGTTTTTGGTAAACCCAAACCATCTTATGTAATATATATTATAAATAAAGAATCTAATTAATACTCCTCTTTAAATTCTTCTACCGTAATAGTTTGGTCAAATCCTCAAACCTTTTCTTCAAATGAATGTCTATTGATTCATGCATATTCAAGACTTGAATCCTCATATCTTTTGAATGAATAAACAGCTTGATTCATCAAATTTCAGTTAAATAATCAAAGAGAAACTAATAATTCAAAATCTTTTACAGTTAATCAAGTCACTTTTTTAAATAATTCAGGTTCTACTTGAGTAATTACATCTTTTAAGCATTTTTCTCTATTATCAGTTAAATACATGAAAATTGGTATCCTTGTCGCAAATTTAATCAACTTTTCTTGAATTTCTTTTCTTTTACTTTTATACTCTTTTTCCTGCTCTGTCATTTCTTTTTTCTCTTTTGGAGTCAATTCTTCATCTTTTGCTTTTTCTTTCATTGCTTTTACTGATTCTGATTTATTGATAATAGTTTCTACATCTTTATTTAGTGCTCTAAATCATTCAATTTTCATCAAAGCACTAAGTGCTTCTTCATTATTTAATAATTTATTCAAAGTGAAATTATCCACATTTACGAGCAATGCACTTTCCCATTTACGAGCAAGTAAAGTCGCTGTAGTTCCACTGGCTAACATATCCAAAATTCCTATAGCATCAATCTCTTTCATACTACTTCAATCATAAGCAAGAACTGGCAAAAATTTGATAAAATCTCTCACTCATTTTTCTGGATCAGAATTTTCTGGATTTAATTTACTACTATATTCTGCTATTTGACTTAAAGCTCTATTTGGAGCAAAATCTAAAATATAACAAATTTCTTTCATAATTTCTTTTTTGTTTGGAGATTTTCAATCTGGGTTTTTAATCGTCCGTGGAGACTGAACTCTAAAAGCTGTCTGGAAATATGTTTCAGGAGTTTTCAGATTTCTCAACATCAAAACTCCACTTCGTGGTCTGACAGTCACTCAAGTTGTTAATTTTCCACAAGAAAGTATAATTGTCTTTGACTTAAGTGGGTCTTTCATAGCTTGCTCAACAGGAAACAAAGCCTCAACTCAAATTCAAGCCTTAGTTCAAGCGGCGACAATAATTTCATATCATTGATAAAATGTATTTTGTCTTTGTTGCATTAAATTGTACATTGCATCACATGAAGCGACATTTGGCAAAAATCGCAAAGTATGAGTTAATAATCCAAGTAATCTCGCATCAGAGAAAGGAAAAGCTGGTTTAGTCCTTCAGAGTTTCAAATCATCTTTTGTCATTTCTGAATATGCTCATCTAATCAAATCCAACCACTTTTGGACTTCATTTTCATGGATAAAATGTGCATCTTTTCATTTTCATTCAGCAGCAAAAAATACATTCAAGTCAAACTCATCAAATTCTCATCACTGAGCAATCATTTTAATATTGTCTGGAAGTTGATATGTCATCATCACAATTTGTGGCAATGATTCATAAGGATTTGATCATTTTGAATTATCTCGCTCTTTCTTCGCTTTTTGCTCATCTGAGTAAGTCCAATTGTAGATTTGTTCTTCAATAAATTCTCAAGTATTGATTGCTCTAAAAGGTGTTCAAGAAAGATACAAATAATGATCTGTCGTAATTGGAATATTTTTCTCAGCTTCATTGATATTCAGAATATCCGTATTTTCATCATTGTCCTCAATATCAATTGATTTATCTTCTTTTACATCAAAAAGTCATTTCGCATTTTCTCTCCAAGCACCATAATGATATTCATCAAAAATTACCACATCCCAATGTGTTTCATGTACTCGTTTATTACTTGGTTTAATATTACCATATTCATCTTTTCACAAAAAATCTTGGAATGAACCAAAACATACAAATGGTTTATTTTTGTCCAACTCATCTGTAAATGATGTTTTCTTTGAAACAAATTGCCATCATTCAAAATCTACATGATTATTCAAATCTTCTTCCCAAGCTTTTTCTACTGCTGGTTTGAAAGTCAAAACAAGTACTTTTGTCCATCACATTTTCAAAGCCAATTGATATGATGTGAATGTCTTTCCAAATCTCATTTTACAATTCCAAAGAAAACGAGGTTTTCATCATTCTGGAGATGCTTTTGCATTTTTGAAATAGTATGCTGTTTTTTCTACAGCTTTTTCTTGTTCTGGTCTCATTTTGAAATCCTCTGTCCTTCAACTGAAATTAAAAATTTTCTCTCTAACTCATCTAATTGCTGCTTTCACATCATGCTCAGAGCATTCAAATCGCTCTCACTCTATTTTCCTTTTTTTCAAAACATTTTCCAAGTATCTATGAACTTCGTGGTCATCAAAACTTGTTCAATCCTCTCTCATTGCACTTTCTGCTACAATAATTTTATATTTTGAATGTGTTGCTCAAATCTGCTCATCTATGCGGTCTTTCACATCTTCTTTCGTAGTATATCAGACCTTTAATTGTCACACTCTTGATACATCATTTATTAGTTCATAAGCATAAATCTGAGGATATAGCTCTTTTTTGTCTGGGAAATATTTTTCACTCATTTTTAATAAAAAGAAAAACTAAAAATCTGACTAATCCATAGGTTTTATCATAGTTTCTATATAGTCTATTTCTTCCTGACTAAGATTATATTTTTTGTAAAGTTCTTCATCAGTTCGTGGTTTTGAAAAGTCTTGCATAGGCACAAAGGAATAAGTATCTTTACTTGTATGCTGTGTTTGTTTTTTTATTCAAACCAACAATCTAAAAAATTTAGTTTTAAGATAACTAAATGCATTATTTGTTTCATTTTCGGTTTTAAATGGTCATATTCTCAAAAATGTTTCTGTACTTATTGCATTTGGTTTTCAAATAAAAGCTCATCATAAAATAGGTGAAGGAATTGTTTCTCAAATTCATCAGCATCCGTATGCATTTGGTATGAATATTTTCCATAATCATATTTCATTACCATTGTTTGGAATATTATAATTTTTATCAATGTAACGGACAACCCTTTTTAATTTTAATAATCAATGAATTTCATTTCATCATTCAATAGATGTTTCACTAAAATTTTTTAATCAGTACTTTTCTTCATTTCATATTACATCACTTGCTAGTCAATATGGTTTACGAGAAGACACAAGTGAACCAAAACTTTTTTCTCACTTTTCTGATACTTTATTTAAGATTTTAATTTGCATTTCATCACGAATAAAAATATCTGATCATTCTGTTTTTAAATATCTTTCAGAAAAATCTATTTTTTCCTTAGTGTGTGTAAATATTCTACATTTAGTTTCTTTAGTTACATCCCTTAAGAAATAACAAACTCATCATTTTATATCAACTCATGGGAATATCATTGAAGCATCAATATAATCATGTAGTACAGATATGTTTTTATCATTTATCATAGTTTCACGGAAATTATCCAATCATTTTCATCATACAAACCGACGAGCTGGAATAATCATACATAAATATTTAGGAGAAACTTTTTTTGCAACATCAACAAAATAATTATATATTGGTTTTGCACTTGCTCCTGCTCATCAGTCACTCAATTGATAAGGTGGATTTCATATAATTACATCAAATCTCATTTTGGAATTTAAACCAAATAAAGCATTAATTTCTTCTGGAGTTGAATGGATAAATTTATATGCATGTGTTTCTAATTCTTCATTTCTTTCATATTCGCTTTGACTTGCTCCACAGTAAATACAATTCCCATTTTTCCATTCATGTTCTACTCTATCAAACCAAATATTTCAGTCATTTGCCTCAAATTTTGTACATATTGAATATTTTCATAAGTCGTCATTTGGGTTGTACTTAGCATTTTTTGAACAATAAAGCGACCTACGAGATAATAGAGCCGTCAAATTTGTGATACCTATTCAGAAAAGCTGTTTTGTCATGATATGGTCTATTCTCTCTTGCAAATCTGGAATTTCGTTTTCAAGTCATTTGATAAATCTTTTTGCAGCTTCACGGAGGAAAACTCACGATTTACAAGCTGGGTCAAGGATTTTAATCGAAGAGTCAGACCATATTTCATTTGGTAGTAGGTCAAGCATTTCATTTGCTATTCTTGGCGGAGTGAATACTTCATCACTGCTCAGATTTGCTAGTGCATCTAAAACATCAGGGTTGTACTGGATCTTGTTTGAAATCATCTTGTTTGTACAAATCTAAATAAAAAACTGGCGAATATTTGTGTATTTCTTTAATATCAAAAATATCTTCTCATCTATCGTTTTTGCTTGTTTGCCTATTCTGTGAATTTTCACTTTCTGCTAAATCTTGAAAAGAAAAATCTTCTCTACTAATCTTTCATCAACAAGCTGACCATGAGGAGAAAACTATCGGATTTCAGTCTTGTGACTTATAAGTCAAAGCATCTCATTGAATAATATTTCTGTCTAAAATATATCGTATTCATTTAACGAAATCCGCATGAAGATCTTTCAGCTTAAATGCTTTTCCATAATACATCTCTGCCAAATTTCAAAGTCTAACTCTTGCTTCTTTTACATTATCTGGCATCAAATCCACTCAATAAATACTTCAAATTGCAACTAAACTCTGACACTCAAATTCAATTTGATTTTTTTTGAATTTTCTATTTATTGTCTCCATTTTTCTCCTCAAAATTTCTATGAGAAAATTCCCATTTCCACATGCTGGTTCAAGAAAAGTTGAAGTTGGATTTTCAGAATGATCTTTTACCAAATCCAACATATCATTTACAATAAAATCTGGAGTAAAGACTTCTCCATGATCACGGACACGAGATTTTGATTTGATAAGTTCTGCCAAAATCAAATATTTTTCTTAATGTAAAAAAAGACACCTTGTATGGGTGCCATAAATTTAATAAGAAAACCTTTTTCAGCCTCTCAAGAAATTTCCACATACAAGATGTCTTAATTTTTCCTGAAAGGCCAAAAAATGGTCTCTTCTGAAAAAGAATTTTCTAAATTTATGGCAATTTGAATTGTAAAGATTAATTCTTTAAATTCAAGAACAAATATATTTCATAAAAAAATATATTGAAAAAAAATTTGCATTTTAAAAAATTCAAAAAGATCTACCCTTTTGGACAGCTTTTTATATCTGATAATTAAATTTAGAATAAATTTCTTTATGATTTTCTTTTACCAATTTCTGCCACCAAACCGTTTCATTTCATCATTGAATATCTGTTTTAGTATAGAGTAACAGAACCTGAACTTCCTTTTTGTTTTCATCTACATAAATAATAATCCTGTTTCATGAAGTTTTTGGAGATTCATTGGTTCAAGCTATCTTAAATTCACATTTTGCGATATAACTGTTATCTGATTTATGAATTCTTTCAGCTTTCGAAGTCTTGATAAACATATCAATACGAGTTAACATTTCATTAATCGCATTCATCGTCTTGTCCCAAGTATTTTTATACCTTTTGCTAAAAGGTTTTATGAAGTGTCTTTCTGCATATTCTGTAATTATAACTGTGTATCATCCACTAATAAACATTATCAGATTCTTCTTGAGTAATTAAATCGTAAGAAATAATTTCTTTGTCTCTACAAATCATTCGAGGAAGTTGCTGATGAGTGAAATCAACAATTTCTTTGGTGTCGCTATTTTTCCATTTTTCAGCGATTTTTTGCAAAAGATTCATCTCATCTTCTGATAATTTATCGTGTTTTGGCTCTTCAATATTTTTTATTAAATAAGCCTTTCCACATTGATTTATCATAATACTTTCTTCTTCTTGTAATTCTTCTACTGTGCTAAAATATGCATCAGGCACTGGTCATTGCTGAATTCTCCTATATTCTAGTCATGTAATTGATTCCAAATTGTAATAGTACCATGCAAAATCTAATAAATAACATAGTTTTGCAAGTTTTGTTTTTGTAATTTTTCACCTACCAGATCCATATTTTATGAAATTTTTGATGATTTGTTTGTATTTTTCCCAATCTACCTCTTTTGGAACTGTCGTTTGAGTATCTCATGGCAAAAATCTATCTATATCCACCCCAAAGAATTCCGAAATTTTTACAGCTTGTCACAATGTTGGATCGATTTTTCAATTTTCCAACTTTGAATAAGTCTGACGAGTAATACCGAGTAAATCTGCTAATTCCTGCTGACCTACTCATTTTTCGATACGTAGTTCTTTGATAATTTCAGTCATTGTTTTTTCATATTTGTATAAAAGGTATAATATATTATAATAAAAATTTTAACAAATACAAACCAAAATGTTAAAAAAATTTAACATAAGTTTTTATTTCAAAATCTACCCTTTTGGGCAGTTTTTTATCTAAGAAGCAAAAGAATACTCCGCAGCTCTGCTGCGTGAGATGAATTTTGAAGTGTTGAAAACACTTAAATAAAATATATAAAAGTAATGTTTAAAAAAGGAAGATAAACAATATGGAATTAAAATTTGCAAGTCATTGCGTATATCAAATAAGATACCATCAGGTGTTATGTATAAAATACAGAAAGAAGATATTAAGAGAGAGAAGATACAGAGAATGACTAAAAGAAATAATAAGGGAGGTAAGTGAAAGGTATTGGTATGAAATAGATGAAATATGAACAGATGGCGATCATGTACATATATTTGTATGAGCGACACCAAAAGAATCACCAAGCAAGATAATGCAAGTAATAAAGAGTATAACAGCAAAAGAAATGTTTAGAAAGTATCCAGAAATAAAAAAGGAACTGCGGTGATGATCGTTTTGGAGTGACTGATGATATATAGGAACAGTATGAGAATGAACAAATGAAGATATAGTAAAAAGGTATATACAGAATCAGTGAGACGAAATTGAACGTAAACAGTATAAACAACTAAAATTATTTACTATACGTGATGTGTAGTAAATACCCCGCAGCTCTGCTGCGTGGGATTATTTATTTTTTTGAGTATAATGTAACCGTTGGAGTAAATCCTCATGTGCCGGTTGCCGTAAGTGAACCCGTTATCGTGGTGCATATGGGGTTTCCTTTTAATTAAAATTTTGAAGTTCCAAAAAAAATTTCATAAAAAAAATATTGAAAAAAGATTTGCATTTTAAAAAATTTTGTATATACTAACACTGTTGAAGTAAAACAACAATTGTTGTTAGCCCTATATGTCGATCACCGGAGGTGGTCCGTCCCGATTTATCGGGATCGTGGTATATATAGGGTTTTCTATTAATTAAACAATTTGCTTTTCTAAAATAATTTTATTTTTGATGATTCAATATAATTCGAAATCATTATGTTCATATTTTCTATGAAGTGCGAAAGCAACGGCATCAACAATCTCTAATCAGCCATCAAATCATGGTGCTTTTATTTGTATATCAATTTTTAAGATATTGTTTAATTGATTTAATATATATTTTTTAAAATTTTCATTTAATGATTTCTTTGTTTCTCTACGAGATGCTGTGAATTTTATCAAATCTCATACAACAAAAAATCATCTGTTTTTACATAGCTCTAATAGTTTATATACAATATCGTTGTAAAGGACATGCGGATTGTTTTTTAAATTATATGGTAGCTCTCTTTTATTTATAATACTGGCAACTATTTTTATATCTTTACGAGATATTAAATCTAAAATTCTTTTTACTATATTTGTCGATTCTTTATTTGAATGAAAAAATGTTCAGTTAATTTTTACTCATTTTCAAATTGCTCGTTTACGAATATTTTTCATAATTATTTCTGAATCTTTTTCATTTTTTGCTATCAAAAATGTTATAATGAAATATTTTGAACTTCATATTTTATTTGAGAACCCCAGATCTCCACTTTCATCCATATAAATATATGCCATTTTCGTCGTTAAAACTAAAATATCACATCCACTATAGCAAAATCTGTCAAAAAACCAATTGAATTTTTTATAAAAAAAACTTGCTTTTAATTTTTTTTTGAGTATAATAACTTTAACAAAGTAATTCCCTATGTACGGGGTTCCGGAGGTTTCTCATAAAGTGTGCATAGGGTTTTTGTTTATTCAAAAAGCATCTTTTCTATCAACATTTTCTTCTCAATTATATTATAATACTTATCGTTTTTATGTTCATATTTTTGATACACAGCAAAACATAAAGCGTCAGCAATTTGCAATCACTTTTCTTGGGGTGGTTTGATTACAAATTCTATATTTGGTTGATCTTTGTGCCTATTTTTCAAATACTCTAAAAAATTTTCATTTAAAGTTCTGTTAGTTTCCCTACAAGATGCTATAAAAATGACTTTTTCATTGTCTGAAAATAAATTGTACGTAATTAAGCTATCAATAAGAACATTAACAACCCGGTTATACAACATATGTTTTTGATCTTGAAAATTTGTATATACCTTTTTTTTATCCAGGATTAAGGACATAATTTTTACATCTTTTTGTATTGTAGAAGTCAATAATTTAGAAATTGATTCAGGAGACTCCCTAAAAGAATGAAAAATTCATGATTTAATTTTTATTTTTTTACCCTTTAACCATTGGAAGAACTTTTTTATAATCACATTCGGAATCTTTTCATCTTTTGTAATCAAAAATGTTATTACAAAAAATTTACTCGTACGATTTTTTGTCATATCAAACCCCAAATCTCCACTTTCATCCATATAAATATATGCCATATCGCTTTTCTAAACTGAAATATCCCACTATAGCGAAATCTGTCAAAAAATCAATTGAATTTATGATTTTATTTTTCATTTGACTTCGTTCATTCAATCAATACTATCAAAACCTACATTTAGAAAACAAAACTTACCATGACAAAAAATTTTATCACAGAATCAAACAGAATTTATTTACCAGACGAAAATTGAAATACTCTCGCAGAAATCACTTTTGAAAAAGTCAATAAAACCACTTATGACATATATCATACTTTCGTAGATGAATCAATGAGAGGACAATGAATCGCCGACGAATTAGTCCAAAAAGCCACTGAATATATCAAATGACAATGATTTTCTGTCACTGCATCATGCCCCTTTGCAAAAAGAAAACTAAAAAACAAAAAAAAGGGAAGTATAACTTCCCCCAAAATCACGAAAGATCCGGTAAATTCTCAATGAGCGCGATTTCACGCACAGCCGATTCAGCAGAATCAGAACAATGAACGGCATTTCTCATGATATCTCTACCATAGATTGCCCTAATTTGCCAATCATCGCAAGCTTTAGGATCTGTAGGCCCGACAATTCCACGAGCATCAGAAATGAACCCCTTGAGAATCATGACGTAGATTTGATCAGATGTCATATAGTCTATGACTTCTTGATAAAAAGGCTTTTCGCGAAGATTTGCATAAAATTGCTTCGCGATTTTTTCAGAGAACTTGGTCTTCTTTTCAGACACAAGATCAAATCCATTATATTCGAATATACCTCTAATCTCAGAAGCAGACTGACAAAAACCTGGTTTAACGATAACCAGAAACTTTTCTTTAATCCTATCCATATTTTTTATTTTTAGAGTTGTTTTATTACGAATTGTAATTATAAATATTTTTTTTAAATTATCAACAAGATTTTGAACAAAAATTTTTGAAAAAAAATCGCAGTTTTACCCACGATTTTATATATCACTCAACGATACTAATTATTCATCTTTCATTTCTTCTTTTACTTCTTCCTTATTTTCAGAATCTTCAGACACTTTCTGATCATCTTCAGAAATTTTTACCTTTTCTTTTTTCTCAATTACTTCTGGATTTTCAGCATTTACTTTTACAGCAATATCTCATTTAATATCTTTGTACAAGAAAGGAACAACAAAATCTCAAATAGTTGTAATTTTCTTTTTCATCTTGAAAAAATGTTCTTCAACATCCAATTTGTATGTCTCTTTTACTAATTTTGCAATATCCGATTCATCAATTTTTGCATACAAAGTACCATCTTTGTTTACTTTTCCAGTAAATAGCAATCATCCATCTTTTTCGATGTTTGAAAGTAATCATTTGAATCATTCAGCTTTTGCTACTCTTTCTTTTTCAGCAGCTTTAATTTTTTGAGAGTATCTATTTACCATATTTGCTGTAGCTAAAACTGCCATGTTTTTTGGCAATAATACATTTCTAGCAAAAACTGGCTTTACTCTAACAATTTCGAACCTCTCTCCCAAGTGTTTATTTGATTCCAACAAAATCACTTCGATAGTTCTGTTCTCTAATTTTCTCCTTGGCATGGAAATAATAATTAATAATTAAAATTTAATAATGGAGAATATCTCCTCCATCAAAACAACAAAGAATATAAAAAAATAAAATAAAAAATCAATAGAAAATTGACAAAACATCTACTTTGCACAATGTTGTGTGTTAAACCTCGAAACATATATACAAATATTCACAAACATAAAAAACTCATCCAAAAAATTTTTCATTTCAGAAAAAATTCGGCTCAGCTTCGAATTTCACTAATGTCGAACGAAGCGAGACATTATTTGAAAT
>CALCYP010000130.1 GCA_937906635.1 uncultured bacterium
GATTTATAGGTTAGATGATAATCTCGTCACTCTCAATTTCATCCATAATTGTATCCGATATATCCATCTTTGTATGGCAAAATATATGATTGATTCGTAACATCCCAATCTTCACAACCCATGTTACAATTGATTGAATTATTGTGACAGATAGCCACAATATCATCCAATTTTTCAACGCTTGGAGTTCCTTCTGGATTTTTGATAATTTCTGGATCAATTTTCCTGATGTATTCGTCATAATAAAAATTTATTGAAAAATTTGTTTCAAAATCTCAATGGAAAACAAGTCAATTGTCTTGTAATGCTGTGACTACACTCGTGACATCATCCACTAAATTTTGCAAATTTTCTTGAGAACCATAGTTTCCACTAAAAGTCATTGAATCACAAATAGAGGCTGAACAATACACCTTAATTCATTTTTCAGACAATAATTTATTTACCAATTCCACATAATATTCTCTCTGATAAAAAGGAATCTGATTGTATTTTTGTCGCCATATATCCAGTACTTGATTGTAATAATTATCACTATCTACTAAATCATATTCTGTAACTCAATTTCCAAAAGCAATATTTCTTATTATATTTTGCATTTCTACTACGTCTTTATTTCAATATTTTTCTTTAAATTGCTTGTATGAAGCCACAAGATCAAAGACAGATTCAGCATTTGTTCGTTGTTCATCCCAATTCTCTTGACTCAACTCATCGTATAGAGACTGTAAGTAAGAGAAATCTATATTTTCATCATGGTTTTTGGCATAATCCACGATATCTACAATAGACTCATCTCATCTGTACATACACAAAAATGGGCGAGTTTTGTAGTTAAAATAGACAAAACCAGTCACAATGGAGTAGTCAAAATAAACTCATGAATGATAGTTTATATCACCTGAAAATTCGTATTCAGTATCTCAAAATTCATTTTGAACTAAATTTTTACAGTCAGATACAAAATCAAATTTTTTTTGCTGTGGCTGTTGATTTGTACATCCAGTGAATAGTAGGCAAGATAAAATAGAAAAAGTTAAAAGTCAGAATCTTTTCATGTTTAGTTAAATTATTTATTTAAAACTCTAACACTTTCCAAAGCTCTCAAAAAGGAAGTGAAATTGTAAGCCATCCACTGAATATCATTTCATTCATATAAATTATATTCTTGCGTAAAGATAGTTAATGGGTCAAATGTTTCTCGTTTTTCACAGGTTCATTGTTTATGTTGATTATCATTATGTCAAAAGTCATTATATCAGAATAATATTGGATATCTAGGGAATAATACATATCAATATTTTCCACACTGTCATACAGGAATTCGTTTTCAATTTTCCTGCATTCGAATTATGAAATGGAACTCTCATGATCCAGCTCCAGCTCATAGAATTTGATAAATGAAGTCTCTACCATATTGGTCTTTTACGTGTAATAATACTGGTCAATCCATTGGAGAGGTTCAATACATTATGTCATCACTGTATATAGGGAAAGCATATCAATATTCAGCTTTTATCCACTCTAACATTTGTCCATTGATAACTATTCATGAAGCAATACTCGTGATAACATCATCTTTTGTTTCCGCTATTCCGTCTATCATAATATTTCCTGCTCAATATGTATAAAATCATGTTCAATATTTTTCAACTAGTTCACTTCATTTTTCTTCATCATTTCAATATTCTCAGTTCTCAAATTGCGTAATCGGTCAAATATTTGGATATTCAGGTAATGGTCCATAATCTCAAAGTCCATCTTTAATTTCTGTATATAAATCTACAAAATAACGGACGAATGGATGGTCTCAATTTAAGTCATTATAATATGATAATAAAACTGAATCATCTCACAAATAAGCCACTCTTGGGCTGTCTATTTCAGCTTTAAGTTTTTTATATAAATCCAAAATATAATTATCTACACAAACATTTCTTTCATACATTGTTCATGTCATAGTTTCATAACCAGTTCAATATTGTTCGCATGATTTCAATAAATCGTCATAAATCACATCTATAAATTTATTTACAGCTGCTGAAGTATCTGTCTGGTATTTCAAAATCATATTTTTATCCTTTTGCAATGCTTCATATTCAGCTTTATCTTCTTCATTTGATAAATCTAAATTTCTATAAAGATATCATCATTCTTTCATCATATTACTATTTTTAATATTGTTTGGTGTAAATACTCTTCAATTTCAATACACTGCTTTTAAATTTCATTTATTATCAAAACTACATTTTATAGATTCATCAGATGTAAATTCTCATGGTTTATTTACTGAATATCTCATTCAATAAAGAATCATTTCATCTCATGATTTAACCAATCAGTCCCATTTGAATATTGACTCGCAGTTTAAATTTTTAGCTTTTTCTTCACACAAAGAATAAAAATCATTTCATTGTTTTGGGTTGTTACATCCTGTAAGCAATAATCAACATATTAATAAAGTAGTTAAAACTCAGATTTTTTTCATTGATTAATTAAGTATATAAAAAGCCATTTTCTCATTGTGCCTTTTTATCGAAAGGGGCTGTCCTCCCGATCCCGTCCCGGGTCGAGGACTCTCGATAAATCGGAGGATTTATCGGACTGAGGATTTTTGTATAATAATAGGGTTTAAAAAAATCCTCCATCCGCAAGCGGATACCTCCTCCTACTATAGGGAAAGGATAGAAAAAACATATGAGATAAATATAATCATTTTATGAAGAGAATGAAAAAGAAAAATCAGAAATAAATAATGAAAATAATTATTATGCTTTGATAAATAAAAAAAGAAAAAGAAATTCTTCATATAAAGCTCATAAAATAAATGCAGATAAATGCCCTTCTTGTGCTTCATCATTGTTAAGAAAACATTATAAGCATATACATGATATAGCAAATAATAATATAAATAAAGAATATAAAAATGATATCAAAATAAAAAATTATGGAAATAAAATGGATAAAAATACGTTTTTGATTCAAAAAAAGACATTTATTAATAATATAGATTTATCCAGTAAAAATGATTTGAAATCAAATCAAGAAACATTTTCGAAAAATGGATGTTATATTCAAAATAATAATAATCCAGGATTAGCTAAGATATCTAGATATAATGATAAAGAGAATGATTTATTCAATAAAAATATTATTAATAAGAATAATAATTATCAATATAAGAATCCAAATATAACTTCTTTTATTTTTAATAATAATAATGATAATGAATTTATTAATAATGAAAATGAAAAGAATAATTTACTGAATCTGGCTTATTATTCTCAACCAACCAATGACCCCTACTCCCTCAACAACACCACCTACGGCCTCGTCTACAACAATAACAGCATCAACGGCCAGGCGGTGAACGCAGGAGATACTACGATCACCTCTGAGCGGCTCACCATCCGTCCGGATGTGCTGGACAACAGCGGCATTCTGATGGTCGCTCCTGGCAGCGACATTACGAAGTGGTCATTCACCAACCAGGGAGGGGATTATTATTACATCACTGTGGCAGATGGTGAACAGACAAAATACCTGACCATAAGTCCTACAGGCGTTACGCTGGAAACGGAACCCACCGACAATTCCAAGATCAAGATTACCGCCGGTACCGGTGAGTACAGCGGTAAGATCAAACTTTCTGTCAATGGGTATGCGCTCAATGCAAATGTAAATAACAGCGGAGTATTCCAGGGTTATAACGTTACCCAGAATGATTCGGCGACCACATGGTTTAACCTGGCGGACGACTCTGTGCTGAGGGATGATGACTTCGAGATATACACGGCGCAGAAAGTCAGCGTGTCGGATGAAACGAAGGTGAACAGCGGACAGAAGGTGGTCATCTATACCCGCATTTGGAACGATACGACCAAGCGGTATGAATTCTATGCGGTCGACCACGATGGTTCGTTGATCGCATGCTATGACGCGGGCGACAACATCGAGTGGGTTGGAAGCAAGGTCAACACGGCTCTTTGGGAGTTCACGGAATACTTCAACGCCGACGGTTCGAAGAACTATTACTATGAACTGCAGAATGTTCAGTACGGAAACTATATCGCACCGCAGGTGACAGGAGGACAGATCCTTTCCGACAGCACGATCGGCATCAATCTGAACGGAAGGCGTTTTGGAG
>CALCYP010000131.1 GCA_937906635.1 uncultured bacterium
ATTCCTTGCTGAGGGTTTCACCCTCAGCTATTTGATATTCCGTCCCTCCGGGACTCATCCTTTAACTCCAGGGTTGTTTTTACTTCCTATTTCCTTTTCTTTCCTTTACTAAATCTCCAAATCAAAGCACACATCAAAGCGACTACTAAAACTATCAAAATTACAAACCATCGATTCCACAAAAAGAATGGGACATCGACCAATACTGTACCGGCTACAGAGTATTCATTGTCGTAAATATTTGAATGAGCTATACTAAAATCTACACTTGGCTCATTTGAGATAAAAGAATTGGCAAAAAATTTTCCTTTGTACCGAGGAATATGAAGCTCATTCGTATAAACCAAAGCAGACTCCCCTGCTTTTAATACAAAAGATCACAAATCAAATATTTCAGAATAATTAAACCATCAATTTACATATCATGTAATAGTCACTTCTTGATCAATATTTCCATTATTTTCTATATTAAATCACAATTTATTTGAATCAATGCTTCAAGTGTAAAAAATATTATTTATTTTGATTCTCGAAGAGACTTCAGTTCATCAAACCAAGACATCAATTCTATTTACTTTACGGAAAATCATAGATACTCCACCTTCATTTTCCTTATCAGAATTTATATAATAAGAAATACATCCATGACTCAAACCAGAAAATCCAATTGGATATTGTAATTTATATTCTTTCTGGACAATTTCTCATCACTGCAAATTTATATCTGTATCAAATTGTGAAATATACTTCGAAAATTCTTTTTGCTGATAATCTGGAGCGAAACATACACTATTTCATTGATCCGAGATTGCTCCATCCACGAAATCTATATGCAGAGAGACAGGTTTTCAACTAGTATTTTTTATATTTACACAGACATTCTCAGTTTTACCAGCTTCAGTCACCAAAGTAAAATAATTATCATTTTCTATTCATGAATTACAAAAAGACACATCAATATCTCAAATATTCTGCGCAAAACTGACCATTGGCAATACAGCCACTCATGCCATCACTCACAAAATCCACTTTTTCATTTTTTTTATTTTATAATTTTAAAAGTCGTCAGTCTGCAGTCGTCTGCTGACTATTGACTGCTGACTGTTGTCTGTTGACTGCCGACTGCCACGATCTATCGGGGTGAGGGGTAACCCCCAACTAGCTACGCAAACAATCCCGCTAAAGACAGGACAGGCTTTCCCCGAAGGGGAAGGATTCCCCAACTATCAATTCACAGTTTCAGATTAAGGTAGTATCATCAGCTATTAGCTATCAGCCATTAGCTAATTTTACATTTCTTCTGGTGCATCAATTCACAAAATACTCAATCCATTTGCCAATACTTGCTTTACACTATTTACCAACGCTAATCACGAATTACTTTCCACTAATTTTTTGCTCGTAGTATTGTAGTATGAATTAAATAATTTTGATAAATCTAATAAATATCTCGCAACGTAATTTGGACGATATTCTTTCGCTGCTTTCACTATGAAATCTTGGAATTGAGCCAAATGAATCAATATTCATTTTTCTTGTTCGTCAAAATCAGCAAAATCTATATTTGAAATATCCAAATTTCATTTTTTCAAAAGGCTACAACATCTTGCATGAGTGTATTGAAGATATGGTCCAGTCTCTCATTCAAAAGACAAAGCTGCTTGTGAGTCAAAAAGTATTTTCTTTCCAGCATCAGGCAATAGCATATCAAATTTCATCGCAGCAAATGCTACAGATTTTGCTATCTGAGATTTTTTTTCTGCTGGAATGTTTCTTCATTCCATCATTTTCTCAGCTTCTGCCAATAATTTATCGCGTAATTCTGTATAAAGTATTACATTTCCAGCACGAGAAGACATTTTTCCATCTTTCAAATCCACTAATCAATATGATATATGGTGCAATGCTTCATATGGAAATCAGATTATTTCCAATGTCTTGAATAATTGCTGGAAATGATGTTCTTGCTCAGATCAGACTATATACAGTGATTGACTATAATTTGGAAAATCTGCCTTTTTTTGATATGCTAATCAAATGTCTTTGGTGGAATAAAGCGATGCTCAAGTAGATTTAAGAAGAAGGAATACTCACAAATCATATTCCTGTAAATCAATAATTATCGCTCATCACTCCCCTATTTGTGCAATTCATTTATCCAGCATATCTTTTACTCTCTGAATTCATGGTTTTTCTACATCTTTTTCAAAATACCACTTTTCAATTGGACAATCCAATTCAGCAAAAATTTCTCTAAAATCCTGTAAACATTTTTCACGGCTTTCCAACCATATTTCTACTAATTTTGGATCTCCATCTTCCAAATCTTTTTGCAATTTCTGTATCTGTGCTTTATATTCATCTGGATTTTCATCTACTTTCGCAGTAGCCAGAGAATATAGTTGTCCAGCCCAAACTCCAAAATCCTCTGTCGGAAAATTTTGGTCAGTAAAATTGATGAAATACCAAATCCATTTGGCTACATGTGCTCAAATATCTCCTGGATATGAAACTCCATGAACTTTGTATCCAGCCCATGTCATACAAGCTGCAATTCCGTTTCCGACCAATGCATTACGCAAATGTCCAATATGGAAAGCCTTGTGTGTATTTGGTTGCCATCATTCCAAAACTACTTCTTGTCCATTAGCTTCCATTTTACCAAAATCAGTCTTTTGCTCATTTATTTCTCAAATCAATTCTTTTGAAAATTCATCAGTTGGTATCATAAAATTTACATATGGTCAAACTGCAATTACTCTATCGTCTCCTATTTTTTCTACAAAACTCTGTGCTATCTGATTTGGAGCCATCTTCAAATCTTTAGCCAATCTGAAACATGGAAATCCCAAATCTCATTGAATGTTACTTGGCACAATCTCAATCAATCAAATAATTTCATCCAAAGATAAAGATAATTCTGTTTTTTTCAAAAGTTCTGCAAATTGCTTTTTGTAATTTAATAACATCAAAAAATGCTTTATGACATAAAATCATCACTTTATATGTACATAATTACGATCAAGTTGCAAGGATTTTTTGTCATTTCGAAAGCAGTGAGAAATCCACCACCCTGTCATTTCGACCCCTTCCTTTCCCCCTTTGCAAAGGGAGCCTGTCCGGCTTTAACAGGAAATCCCGATGAAATCGGGAGGGGGATTTTTACACACACTCCCTCGTCATTTCGAACACAGTGAGAAATCCATTTAACGTTTAGTGGATTTCTCGTTTCACTCGAAATGACAATATTTAAAAAACAATTATTTTCAATTGAAAATCCAATTACGATTTATATAAAAAAAATACTTTACCTTATTTATTCAATCAAAATGACATTACGTGAAGAACGAGAACAACGTGGTATGGTATACCAATTCAGTGACGAAGCACTTTTTGATTTATATAACAAATGAGGACAAAAATTTTATATCTGATTTGATCCAAGTGCAGATAGTTTACAGATATGAAACATGTTTTCAGTGATGGCAGCCATCCATTTGATGAAATATTGAAATAAATGTTATTTTTTGGTTTGATGAGCAACTGGTAGGATTTGAGATCCAAGCGGAAAAAATACCGAAAGAAATTACCTTTCTCCAGAGCAATTAGAACATAATCAAAACAAAATTTACTGACAACTAAAAACATTTTTAGAAAATATCAACGAAAATTACGATATCAAATTTGATTATGAGATGGTAAATAATTATGACTTCATCAAAGATATGTCATACTTAGACTTTTTGAAAGAAGTAGGAAAATATATCACAGTAAATTATATGATTTCAAAAGAATCTATCAGAAAAAGAATCGAAAATCCAGAACTTTCAATCACATACGCAGAAATGAGTTATATGCTAATTCAATGATTTGATTTTTTGTCACTTTACCAAAAATACTGAGTTAGACTTCAATTATGATGATCAGATCAATGGTGAAATGTAACTACATGAATGGATTTGATTTCAAAAAAGCTTTGAGATGAGGCTGAAAAAGCATACTGCTTGACTATACCTATCATCACAGATGCAAACGGAAAAAAATATGGTAAATCAGAATGAAATGCAGTTTGGGTTGATAGAACAAAAAACAGCCCTTACTATGTATACCAATTCTTTTTGAATTCAGATGACAGTTTAATTGAAAAATTGTTGAAAGTATTCTCTTTGAAATCATTAGAAGAAATTGATACAATAGTAAAAAAGCACAATGAAGCACCTGAATTGAGATACGGACAAAAAGAATTAGCAACTTGGGTCACAGAAGTATTATTTGGAAAACAAGCTGTAAAAGAAGTAGAAAAAATTACAGAGATTCTTTTTGCAAACGAAAACAAAATGGAACTAATTAGCAAATTAGATTCAAACGAAATCGAAGCACTCAGAGAAGCTACAAATTGAACAAAGATAGAATGAGATGAATTTAGAATTTTTGACTTATGTACTCAATCTGGACTCACAGAATCAAATTGAGAAGCAAAGAAAATGATTCAATCAGGAGCAATCTACTGCAACGAAGAGAAGATAACAGACATCCAAAAGGTTATTTCAAAAACAGATGCTATAAATTGAGTATTATTACTTAGAAAAGGTAAAAAAATAAACAAAGCAATAATTTTGAATTAAGAGACATTAAACAATCCAAAATTCAAAATTTCCATTTACGAAATATAAAATAATTAATGATTTCCATATTGTAGGGATAGGGCTTGCCCTATCCTTTTTCAAATAATCAAATTCAATTATACGACATATGTCATCCCTTCGGGATTTTTTCCCTATTCCCAATTCCTTGCTGAGGGTTTCACCCTCAGCTATTTGATATTTCGTCCCTCCGGGACTATTCGAAATTAACATAGTCGCAAAGCGACGATTCCTCTAAATATATCTTTATCTAACCAACGACTTTAGTCGTTGGGTACAAATATCCAGAAACATAAAGTCGCGAAGCGACGATTCTTTATTATTACTCTTCACTGATTTCTCAACTTCACTCCTCTTCAGGTATTTCATATCAAGGGATATATTCTCTAATATCAATCGAATCGTCTAATTCATTTCCAAATGAATCTTTCGCCTTAATATTTAACACTCATGGATTTGTCACATAAAATTCAGCATAATTTTTTGTAAATGTTTTTATCGTCATTCAATTTTGAGTAATTGTTCATCATTCTACACTAGACAATTCATCATTCAAAAAGATTACGACTCAATATTTATTTCACTCCTTTGCCACATATGTACTATCTTTCAAGACAAATGGAGGTTCTGTATCTTCTCAAACTACCGATACTTTTATCGTAGTTTTGTTTGAATATCACAAACTATCCACCGCAAGTAATGTTAATTCATTGATTCATGATACATCTCACAAATTTGATGAAATTACATCGGTAATATCTGCCGATTTTCAGTTAAAATCTTTTGATCAAATCACTCTATCTCCAATACTCACAGTCACTCTCTTTACATTGTTTGGAGCTTGAACATTAAACCACACCATAGGTTTCGTAGATATTTTTTGTCCATCTTTCAAATTTTTTATAGAGATATGGATATCCTCACTTATTTGTGGACTCCTCCCTTCACAATACTCTTGAGGCATTTCAAGCAAAATATTATTATAATTTAATGTCACTTTTCATGAGAATCCAGATTCTGCAAACAATTGAGAATTCGTGGACCATCTCCATCGATCTGAAATCTCATTCAAATCGTTTCATTCCGGCATAAATGAACTTGGAGTGATAATATATCATTGTCTCAAATCACTAGCCGGAGTATACGGACTAGATAATCCACCACAAGATCAATCAAATTCGACTGGAGTGGCTCAAGCATCAGCCTCACCTGGCAATGTATTTATATATCACATAGAAGTTACTTTAAATTCCGATGGTGTGGAATCTGTAGCTAATTTTCATGAAATTTTTGAAATAGTCGCGTGACCAATCTCTACTTCTGTCATTCATTCGTTTGAAATATAATTATTTGCTAATAAAGTTGACCAGAAATCTTTCATGGCTTCAGAGTTCAAAAATCATCCATACGCATTTGAATACATAGCCGATCCATCTGCATTTCATCATCGGAAAATTGCCACTTTACTCGGTGTATATGTAGCCAACCGTCCATCTCTTGCACGATCTCATTTTGGAGTCTTCATATTTGATGTACCTGATTTTACTCAAAGTTTCAATCATTTCACCGTATATGCAGCTCTCCATCCATCAGGCATATTTCCAGGTTCTGACAATATTGTCCACATCACATATCAAACTCCACTTGGAATTATTTGCTCTTGTTTTTTATTTCACTTTTGATAAATCAGAGCACCATCTTTTGACCTAATTTCCAAAATTGGATCAACAACTCATGGCTGTGGAGTACTCAAATGCATGTATGCATTTGCTAATTCCATCATAGGAATCTCTCCTGCTCAAAGTGCTAATGTATATCCATAATCTCCTGTAGCAGACAGCGATGTCATTCAGATACTTCTCAAATATGGCAAAGCGACATCTTGTCATCATAATGCAGTAATCATCTTTACTGCTGGGATATTCCTACTATATGCCAAAGCATTTCTCAAAGGCAAGATTCCCAACCACTTTCCATCTGAATTATTTGGTCTATCAGGTCAGATCTTAAATGGAATATCATATATAGGAGTATCTATGGTCAGTGGCAATTTCATAAATCACAATGCGTAAATCAAAGGCTTAATTGATGATCAAACTTGTCTTGCACTTTGTACCATATCATTTTGTCATCAAATCTCTTCATCGAAATAATCAAAAGATCAGACATATGCCAAAATATCTCAATTTATTGAATCTAAATAAACCATAGCTTCATTTGTAGCACCATAAACCTCCAATTTTGATTTATTATTTTTCAATGAACTTTCAGCGATCTCTTGGATATCCAAGTCCAATGACGTCTTTACAGTCAATCATCAATTTTTCAAAGTCTCTTGGTCATATTCCTTTTCCAATAAACTGATTACTCGCATGACAAAATGTGGTGCTTTTATTTCAAATCATGCTCTACGCAGCTCTATAGTAAATCATTCCAACAATGCCTCTTTTAATTCATCATGTGTAATATATTTGTCATCAAACATACGATACAGTACTACATCTTTCCTTCATCACACATAAGTCACGTCATAATTCTTTCACTCCACATTGATTGAAAAATTAATAAGTCATGCCAAATACTTTGTAAATGAGTCTAAATCTTTTTTGTTTGAAAAATCAGCTTTTCACATTACTTCAGATAATTTACTTTTTAATTCAGATTTTATCCCCGTATTTGAAAAAGAATATTCATTTCACTCACTATCTACTATATTCAAAACTCATATTGTATTTCCTCTATGAGTATATGGATTGTAGACAGATGCTGATTTTGGTATGGACGCCAAAATTGAAGATTCTAATACGGACAACTCTGATGCGTGTTTACCGAAATATGTCTGAGCAGCTGCTTCTACTCCAAATGCATTATTTGAAAATTCAACCTTATTTAAATACAATTCCAAAGTAATTTCTTTTTTCGCACGTTTCAATTCCTCTCCATGCAATCTTCATCTGGTATCTTTTACCATATCATCCAATACTCCATCCAATTGCTTCGTCAAAGTGATTTCTTTCAATTTTCTAATTACAGTCCTCTCATTTGTCAGCAATAAATTTTTCACCAATTGCTGAGGGATCGTAGATGCTCATTGTGTCCTACTATGTGGATGTAATATTTTACTTATTACAGCTCTAATAATACCTCTCGTATCCAATCAATCATGCTCCCAATAACGCTGATCTTCTATAGCTACGATAGCATTTACCATATTCTGATTTATTCATGAATAATCTACATATTCCCTATTTTCAGAAAATAATCTATACAATTCTCTTCAATTTCTATCAGTAATGACTGTAGCTTGAGAAAATGAAATATCTCTGACTTGAGATACATCTGGCAATCATTTTAGTATAAACTTTCTAAACAAAATCCACCCGGTAGCACATCACAAAAGGAATAGTATCAACACTATTTTGAAAAATATTTTCCATCATCTTCATTTTTTTTTCTTTGACCTATAAGAATTTGGCGAAATTAAATTTGATGTGTGTTTTGTCTTTATTTTATGATATTGCATGAATAAAAAAATTATATGAACTAAAAAGATTCATTACCATCATACAAATTAAAAACAAAAATACAAGTAAAAAAGACTACAGACAAGGTTTAGAATTTTAAAATATTTCACATAAAATCTTATAAACTATTATTGAATATATTGACAAGAAATACACTAAATGTTTATGTAGATTTCTCACTGCGTTCGAAATGACGGGGAAAAGTGTCATTTCGAGGAGCGAAGCGACGAGAAATCCATAAAACAGATATGTGTGGATCTCTCACATTCGTACCGCATAGCGGCATAAATTCGAAATGACGAGGGGTGGATTTCTCACTGCGTTCGAAATGACTGAAAAAGGTATCATTTCGAGGAGCGAAGCGACGAGAAATCTATAAAAAATCCCCTACGGAATCTCCTGCTAAAGCCGGACAGACTCCCTTTGCAAGGTCCAATTATGAGAAAAATCAAGAGAAATAAATAAAATCTCAAACTGCTCTGGACAATATTTATCCAAAAAACTTATAGTCACTCACATTATTCAATCATAATCTGATGGAATAGCATCTGTAAAAGGAATTTCAATTGCGTCATAATTATCATATTTTTTTATAACCTATTCACTTTATTTCTTTATGTTTACTAAACTTTATATTATCTGACATAGTCATTAAAGATAATGGTTGATGACGACGACCATGGTCTAAATTGGTAAATCGACAGCAATTACGAAATTTCACAAGTCATGTTTTTCCATCATAAACTCAATTTGCATAATCTGAAGCTGATTTTCAGTCTATTCTAAAATAAGCATTTCCTGCATGAAATCAGTTTCATAACCATATTTTATTACATTTGATTAAAGGAAAAATCTCTTTGTATGTAATAGCATTTTGATTTCATATTATTATGAATTTTTTCTTTGCTTCCATAATCCATGCTACAAATTCGCGAAACAATGAAAATGGAGGATTTATAATTATAATGTCTGCTTCATCACGAAGTTTTTAATTTCATCACTTCTGAAATCTCAATCTCACTCTAAATATTCTCGCTCTAAATCATCAACATCTATTTTTCAATTTTGATTAGTATCATGGTCAAGCACAAAAATCTTTCATTTTATATTTGTCTTTTCTTTATCAAATTTCGGACTTTGAGTTTCAAATAATGTTGGTTGATAATTCTCTACTTTTACATTTTTACTTTCATTCGCAAAACTCGTACTTATAAGCTTTTTTAATCAAAAAAGCTCAAAATTCTTAGCAAAAAATTTAGTAAAATTACTTCGTTCTGGGTCATCACAAGGCAAAAGTATAGTTTTATCGCGAAATACATCTGGATTATACTCTATATAAGCATTTATTTCTTTTTGAATATCTTACCTTATAAACTTCCTATCAAAAAACGCAAGAGAAAAAATGTGCTCTTTATTGAAATGAGCTGTTTATTCCCATTTACGAAAGGAGGACAACCTATACAAAAAAAATCCCAAGAATTTAATCCAGGGATTTTTCATACATATGATATTGCTCCCCTATGGGGAGCTCCCCGATGAAATCGGGGTGAGGGGGTGCCCCAACTAGCCTACGGCGAACAATTCTGCTAAAGCCGGTCGCAGCACTTCGTAGCCCTCCTCCCCAAAGGGGAGGTGTTTTGGGGAATATTTTACATTTTTCTCTTTACTTTGATTCTTCACATATTATCAATTTCTTTGATTACTACTGTCATTGTCTGTCAGATCTGGAAATGCTTTGATAATCAGTCTGTGATTTTTTGTCAAATATCTGAAATATGGCAAAGTCATTTCTTTCATTTTGGTAAATCAACAAATAGTCAGTAATCTTCAATTCTACTAATATTTGCTTCATATGTCTGTCACACTTCTAAATCTAAGGCTATATCACGTATAATTTGTTCACATTTTTCTATCATAGCTTGATCTGAATGAGTCAAGTAACATGTACCATCATCTTCAAAATCAATCTTGATATTATCGCATTGCTCGATAATTTTGTTGATTACTTCTCATCATTTTCCAATTACTTCTTTTACTTTGTCTGGATTTATCTGGAATACTTTTATCTTTGGAGCAAATTCTTTTACTTGTTTCCTTGGCTCTGGCATTGCTTCAAGCATCACTCACATAATCTCTTTGTATCATTGAATCGCTCTCGTGATGGTCTCATGGACGATTTCCATAGTCAATCATTTCAATTTTGTATCAAGCTGGATAGCTGTAACTCCATCTACCGTACCTGCTACTTTGAAATCCATATCTCATGTGAAGTCCTCTACTCATTGTAAATCGTTTAGGACTAAGTGCTTTGTGATATTGTCTCTGTCTGTATTGTATGTCATAAGTCACATAGCGATACCAGCAACTGGTTTTTTGATAGGTACTCATGCATCCATCAATGCCAAGCATGATGAACATACAGATCCCATTGATGTAGATCATCCAGAACTAAGACATTCTGATACTGCTCTCACTGAATATGGAAATTCTAATGATGTAGGCATCACAGGCATCAATGCTTTTTCAGCCAATTTTCCATGTCCGATTTCTCTCCTATTTTGTCATCTTGTTCATTTAGCTTCTCATGTACTAAATGGGGGAAAATTGTAATGATGAAAATATTTCTGTGATACATTATCGTTTTCCATATCATCGTATACTAAGTAATCTGTAGGTCAACCTAATGTAACTGTATTTTCTACTTGAGTATCTCATCTTCGGAATAATCCACAACCATGGACTCTTGGCAAATTATCTACTTCACAATACAAAGGTCTAATATCCAATGGAGTTCTTCCATCAATTCTAATTCCTGTCTCCAATGTCCTCTCTCTGATAAAATGTTTTACATAATCAAAGAAAGCCATCTTTACTCTATTTTCTGTATATTCTTCGTTTTCTGGGTCATCAATGTATTCTTTTAATTTTTCTACACATTCTCTCTCGTAATCTGCAAACATTGTGTTGAAGGGCACTTTGGTGTGTCATGTCATAGCATCCAATCTATCTGGTGTGATAATTTTTGCTATTTCATCTTCGATAATTTGAGATGGTTTGTTGTAATAAACTTGTGGTGTAGGTATTTCCAATTTTTTCAAGAATTCTAATTGAATATCACAAGATTTATCAATCTCTTTTTGAGCCAAAACAAATGCTTCTTTTAGTAAATCTTCTGGGATTTCTTTTGATCCACATTCAATCATATTGATAGAACCTCTCTTTCATGCGACTAATAAATTTAGAATTCATTCTTCAATTTGTTGTTTTGTAGGATTTACTATAAATTCTCCATCTTTGTATCCCAATTGTACTGCTCATACTGGTCCATCAAATGGAATTCATGCAGCCATAATTGCAACTGATGATCAAATAATTGTCATCACATCCAATTCAATTTCATGATCCAATGCCATAGGTGTAAGTGAAATCACTACATCATTTACTAGTCATTTTGGAAACATTGGCCTCAATGCTCTATCAGCCATCCTACAGTACAATATAGCACTTTCAGAAGGTTTTCATTCTCTCCTCCTATACACTGCTCATGCTATCCTACCTGCTGCGGAATAACTTTCCCTAAAGTCGATGAGGAGAGGTAAAAAATCTGAATCCAAATTTGGATCTTTGGACATACATACAGTATTGAGGATTACATTGTCCCCATACTGAAATCTGACTGAGCTATCAGACTGTGGTGCTAATTTTCAAGTTTCAAATGAAATTTTCCTACCCGCCCACTCTGTGGAATACTCAATCACATTCACTTCTCTTTTGTAAACTGTCATTTCAAAAAAAATTAAAAATAAAAGTACAGAAATTTGTCGTAGAAAACTAGAAACTTAAAAAAACAGTCGGCAGTCCACAGTCGATTGTCTACAGATCTATTGTTAACCACTATCGACTGACGACTAATGACCGATGACTTCTTTTTTAAGTACCTAAATTTCCTACAAACAAAAATCCAATTGCAATTATATGAATATAAAAACAAAAATCAAAAAGAAAATAACAAAAAAAGAGTTATTTAAATTCTTGATCAAAAATGGGGCTATTTTTTTGCTTTTTTATATCATTTTAATTATAATTATTATTGTTTATTTATTAAATACTATGTAATGGAAAAATTTAGTAGTAATTGTTATGGATTTGTTTATGCCGGATTACGCAATAGTGATGAGGATTTTTTCAAATGAGCAGATGATATAGAATATGGTAAAACATTAAAAAAATGAAAATTGAGCGATACTATATATGAAACTACAGAAGAAATCATCGATGTCTTGATTGGTTTCGCTATTATTGAAATTTTTGATGAGGAATGAAAAAGTCAACATGTGGCATTTTTGGATTATAACTGAAAAATTTATGATCAAGATTGACCAGATTGACCAATTCGCACGAACATAACCTTGGACGATTTGTTATCCGAATACAAAGAAAAACTCGGAAATTTGACATACAAAATCCACGATATCAAAGACAGTCAAAAGGAAAATGTGAAAAATTTTATAAATGAAGTAAAGAGATAGCGAAATTACAATCGTCATTTTTTCCTAAATACATACATCATTCATCATCAAATCAAAAACATAATTCATAGTAGGACTAAAAATGTGTAATGTATATTCTGCCCTGGTAAATCCACATTCATACCATAAAGTCATGTTAAAAAAGTCATTATTCAAACAACAACTGTAACTATTGTCAAAATTGAGACCATAGAATTTGTTTTTACAGTCATGACCGTATTGTATGAATCAAATAAAGTATCTGTGCTTTCGGTCACAATTGCGATATTACTCATTATTTTATCATGTTTAAATTCCAAATCTTCGAAATACACATCCAAATCTCCGTGATACATTTTTTCTGAAAGTTTTCATAATTCTACTAATAATTCTTGCTGTGGTTGCATTATGTGCTTCAGATTGATTGCATTACGTTTTTTTATCATCAACGACTTAATCAGATTTTGATCCATCTTCGATGTAGAAAACACACTATTTTCCAAGGTTGTGAGATCTTTTTTAAATTTTGTAATAGCTCACAAAACTTTGTCATACATCACATCTATCATCATATACAGCACATAATACGGAGACATTTTGAAATCCTCTTTTCAATTTTCCAATGCTTCCATATAATCTTTCCTAATCTCATCGATATGATTCGTATCGTATGTCGTCAGAGAAATTATAAAATTTTTTCACAAAATAATATTGAATTCATTGCTATAATATGCTTTTGTTCATTGATTGAATTTTGGGAAATGTAACACCAAAAATATTGAATCATCATAGACATCAATCTTGTCCTGTGTGTTTACCTCAGAAATATCTTCTTCTATAATCTCATGTAAATCATATGTCTCCACCAATTCTTTCACATCCTTTTCAGATGGATTTGAACAATGAAACCGAGTCACATCTCACATTTTTAGTATTCTCTCCATGATGTTTGATTGAAAAATAAAAGTTGGCTTATAGCTGATAGCTAATGGCTAATAGCGAAGGAATCGTTTTGTATTTTTTTTGCTATCAGCTATCAGCTAATAGCTAACATTATCTTTGTCTATGTAATCCTTAACTACTTCTCAAAGTGCTTCAACCAATATATCAAATTTTTGTGATTCTTTTTCCGGATTTTCCTCTGGTGCTGGTGCTGTGAAGCGTCCTTTTAATTGTAATATCTTGTCAACTTGCTTTTTGGGATTTGAAATATCTTCAAATGGATATTCTATTCAGTGGTCTAATGTAATCGTAATATCTCCTTTCATAAATACCCTATCCCGAAATCATTTTTGATTAAAAGATATTGTTTCAATGGTATTCCAGTCAAAATGATCAGTCTTGTATTCCAAAAGTCATTCTCGTAAATACAGCGTAATTCAGCTATCAGTCATTACCAGACAATCCAAATAAATATCGCAAAAATCTATACAAAATTTAACAAATAAAATCAATCACAACCCAGCAAAAACTCGACTTAAATAATTCCAAACTATATATCTATCAAGTAACAAAAAGACCAACAATAAAAAAGCCAAATAACAAAAATATTTGAATAAAATTTTAAAAAAAACACTTCCATTGTGCCCTACAACATGATGAATTTCTTCAGAAGTGTTTATATTTCTTTTGATAATAGCTTTTCTGATCATACCTTATTTGTGGAGATAAAAGTACTACAGAAAAAATAATATCTATTTTTTCATAGCGTCAATTTTGCTTTGTTTTTCCAAGAATTTTTCCATTCTTCATTTAACAACTTTTTTCACTACTCTGTCTTTGTTGAATACAGGATGACATTGGTAGCAAGTTTCGACTTTGATTGGTCCAGGAACTGTAGCATTTACTGTAAATTCAGCTCCACATACACATTGAACTTTCACATCTTTGTAATACTCTGTATGAATTCCTTTTTTCATTGTAAAATTCAATAAAAAATTAAAATATAATATTAAACTAGGTGTTTTTTGCTTGATAACAAAAAAATATCAATCAAAATTTCGTACAAATTACACAATATTGTTTTTGTTTGCTTTTTCAAGTAAAAATAAAAAAAATTCCCATCACTTAAATTCGTGTGACATGGATTTCTTTTCTATCTGTCATTTCGAGGAGCGAAGCGACGAGAAATCCACTATATGTTTATGTAGATTTCTCACTGCGTTCGAAATGACAAGGGAATGGATTCCTCCCACAGTCCTGCGGGGAGCCCTACCGCATAGCGGCATAAACTTTACAAAGGGGCAAAAGTCTTTTTGGATTTTCTCCCCTTTTTAAAGTCCAATTATGAGAAAAATCAAGAGGAATAAATAAAATCTTA
>CALCYP010000132.1 GCA_937906635.1 uncultured bacterium
CGATGTCTGGGAGCATGCATACTATATCCAGCATAGAAATGCCAGAGCAAATTATATCCAAAGTATTTTCAGTTTGATTAATTGGAATTTTGTTGAGAAGTGCTTTGAGGGATAGAGAAAACGAAATTTCCAATAATTCTAACAAAGTAAAAACAAATTACTCAAAAATTGATTTTATCAAAAAAATTTGTTTTATGCAAAGACAACAGCTCTTTCTGAAATTATTTTTTGTGCAATTTTTTGCTCTTGAGAACTTTTAATCATCTTGTATGTATCTCGGTCTGCTTGTAGTCTAATCCATGTCTCTACTGGTTCATCAAAAGCTATTGCAATACGATATGCAATTTTTGCATTTAAATCTCTATGTCATTTGATTATTTCATTTAGTTCTGATTTAGAAACTCATATCAAATTTGCAAATTTCACTTGAGATAGTCATCTTGCTTTCAATTCTTCAATAAGATATTCTCAAGGATGATATGAAATATTTATTCAAGTCTTCATTTGGATTAATAATGAATATAAATTATTGATAATGATTGGATATACGATAAACTTTCATAATTTCAATCGTTCAATCTTTTAGGATTTTTATTTCCATTCTCCACGATTTTGTGAGATCAATTGCATAAAATCAATCTAAATTTCAATGTAATTTATGAAATCTCAAAGTCGGAAATCTATAAAGATCTACTTAAAGATTCACTGTTTCTATAATTTTACATTGCATCCTAAATTTTTTAGCAACTCATACAGGATATCATCAATCTCAATCTGTTTTGCGGAGTTCTTCCAATTCCATTGGACATATAATTTTCATTTTCATAGTACAAAATAAAAGATTCTATGTTTAGATTACATTATCTAATGTATGTATTATAAACATATTAAATCAAAAAATCAAGACAAAATTCACAAATCTGCGAATTTTTATTACCACACTATCATTTATACAAAAACAAAAACATTTGTCAAATCTTTTTTTGAAAAATAATGTTTTTGAAAAATAAAAACACGCTTACAGTATAATAAATAATTTTGAAGAACAAATTCTGCATATTTTTTTCAGTTTGATTAATTGGGATTTTATTGAGAAGTGTTTTAAATGATAAAATGGTAAAATTAAAAAATAAATTACTTGACCAAATCAGCGACATTCATAGCCGTGAAAGACCCATTTATCGCCAAATTTTTGATTTACATATAAAAAATGTAAGAAAATATATTTCATTATTTGTAATTTCAAAAAAAAGAGATTATAATTTTGTCACCTGAAATATATAGTTTTTATATATTTTAAGTGATGATATAAAATATTTATTTAAGTTTTCATTTAGATTAATAATGAAAATTATCTGACAGCCAGATAATTTTTCATATGGTATAATTTTATAAATTTTTATATTTTTTTATAATAGATATTTGTTTTTTCTATACTCGATAGCATCATAATCTGGAAAAAGCGTTTTATCGTCTGGCAAATTAACAATTTTGTGATTTAATGTTTTTAGAAGTCATGTTCAATCTTTTACATTTTCATTTTTTGTAACTATTATTTCTAATTTTCAATCATCTCTATAGTTAAAGACAAATAATTTTCTATCAAATAATTTATGCATTTCTGTGCTTAATGCTATTCAATTATTTGTTGAAAAAGATCAGTCATCACTATATGGTATTATATGTGCAGCTTCAAGTAAATATGTTGTTGTATTGTTATAATTATTAATACATATTGATTCTCATGTGATTGCACATTTATAATTATATGCTGCAAGCACATTTTCCCTAAATTTTCTTTGATCTTCTGCTGACCTTCAAACTTGTTTCTTCTCTGTATCTTCTTCAGACAATAATTCTATATCAATTAATGACATTACTATAGACTTTACAAAATCCTTATCATAAATAACATATCCATCATGGTCTATAATTCATGCTGTTTCTAGTCAATTAATTATATATGATATTGGCCTTTTAATTTCTTCTTGTGTATCAGAATCTAGAATATCATATCAATGCACATTTATTTCCTTTTTCAATATATCTGATTTTTTTTGAGATAAGATAATACACAATTTCTTCGGATTTAAAACAGTAATATTAAACTTTTCCAATATTTTTATAAGTGATAAATATGGCCTTATACAGTCGGCTGTATCATAATATGATATTAGTAATTTTATTAGTTCTTTTTGTACTATTAAAGATTCGGATTCATCTAACACTTTCCAAAGTTCATAAGGGTTTACAGAGTCTAATTTTCACTCATAAATATTATAATCAAAATATTCCTTTTTTTTATTAATAATATCATATATAACTTTTCATTCTTCAGATATTGTAAAAAAATTATCGCTTGGCTTACCATAACTAATTAATCAAATTTTTTTCATATCTGGAAGTTTAGATTTATAATTAACAGGTTTTAATTTAGAATATTCCCCAATACTACCCATGTTAATTAATTCTGGCAATTCTAAACAAACTAAGTTACAAAAATTATTTTTAAAGTGTTTAAATGAATCAAAGAATAATTTTGTATCTTTTTTCTTATTCCTTTTGTCCATGTTTAGTATTACTTTTTTAAAACTATTATACTTTCTCTTAAATACTGTTTATCTTCATCATTTATAATTTTCATCTGCTGCGAAGAAGTTGACAATTTTCTAGATAAAATTAACTCTTCAAAATTAAATCAGAGTTTTTTAGCTTCTTCTATTAAGATTTCATCCGTTTTAATGGGGATTCATCAGTAAAAAGAATTTCATACGACAATAAACATATATCATCATTTTTTTAAAGCATTAAACATTTTTCAAAGCACTATCTTCATATCATAGAAATAATTGTTTACCATTGTGATAGTTCCTTTCTGCACTCATTTTTCTAGCATCTTTTTATTTGCTATATTTAATAATTTATTATCAATAATATCTGAAGCTCTCAAATCAGAATTTTTATTGCTTCTTAATGCTGATTTTTTTAATTTTTTTCGAGCATCTTTTGATTTTATCAATCAAGATGTTCGTAACTCAATTTTATATACTTCAAAATAATCAAACATATTTGCATATGGAGGAGAAGTTACAATAACATCAACACAATCTTTTACATCTGCTGAAATTACTGATTTCTCATAAATATGTATTTCTTTAGTATTATTACTGTCAAATCTTGTTTTTAAAATTAATCATTCATTAATTAAAACTTTTAAATACTCCAATATGTTGCTTTCTGGTATCTTCGATTTTCTTAACTTTATTCAGTTACCATCATGTTTATAATCAAAAATAGAATCTAAATTAGAAATTATAATATATTTTATAAAATTTTGGACATCAGAATCTCAATAATCAAGATGTATTAAAGATTGAACCACATCATATTTTCTTTTTGGAACATATTTTTTATATGGCTCTCGTTCAGGAAAATCAAATTCCTGAATATCTTTTTCAGAAAATAATTCTAAAATAGCTTTAGCTTTTTTAACCTTACTAACTTTTAGTTTTTTAAGCTTAACTTTAGAGATATTTATAGCTAAAGGAGAAATATCATATCAATAACACTTTTTTATAATATTATTTGTAAAAACACTTCATGTTCATAAAAAAGGATCCATTAAAGATTCTGGCTTTAGCTGATATTTAGAAATTAAATATGGAACTAAATTTGGACTAAAACTTTCTTTATATGGGAACACACAGTTTAATGAATTATTATTTGTTGATGGATTTGTTAATCTTGAAGTATCTAAATTAATTACGACACGGTTACAATTTTTTAATTTAGATGCTGCAATATCGCAATATTTTTTTGATAAATCAATTCAAATATATTTTCTTCATAAATTTTGTGATGCTAATGTTGTTGTTCAAATTCAATTAAAAGGATCTAATACTATATCATCAGTATATGAATATAATTTAAGCAAACGTTCAACAAGTTCTACAGGATATGGAGCTGGATGTTCTCACTTTTTTGCTGTATTTGGTATACACATTACTCAATCATAATATTTGTTAGATTTTTCATCAAAATACCAACTGTTTTTAGTCCATCATTTAAATTCTTCTGATGTTATATCGATTTTATTCTTGTCTCAAGCATGTTGTCTATTTTTTTTGTAAAATACCATAACAGCTTCTCACATAGGTCTAAAAGATGGGCAAGATGGACTTTTCCAACTTCACCATGCTGTATTGTTACCCTGAAAATGATCCAAAGATGAGCCTTTATGCCAAGTAATTCGCGACATAATAGACAAAAATGGGTGGCTATTTTGAAAGAAATTCGTTGATTAATTTAACTTTTCTTTCTTTTTTTAATCATCTATGTAATCAGACTTTTTCTTTTA
>CALCYP010000133.1 GCA_937906635.1 uncultured bacterium
AACTATATCAGATTCAGACATTTTTGTAGAAAATCAGTAGGCTTCCATTACAGCTCTATCGTTTTCTTGGTGAGCTTTACGAAGTTCTTTTGGCATCGTGAGTTCATCGTAAAGGTCAGCGAGTGAACTATCTGGATAAAGATTTCTCGCATCTAGAATAGCTTTTGCAGTTTGTTCAATCTTTTTCTTCTGGTCGGCTGTCGGAGTTGGTCGTGGGAAGTTATTATAGACTATTGTATTCGAATAGCTATAATCACTTTTTAATCTTCATGCAACAGTTCTCATTCGTGAATTATGAACATTTGAAGTTAAAATTCAAAAATGATACAATCAGACATTTTCTACAACATATAATTTATCTCATACAATTACATCTTTATCTAAAAATCCTATTGGTATATATCTTCTTTTTTCTGAGCTAACTTTAGGTAAAGCAATAAAATTTGATGTAGGTTGAGCTAATTGCGCGAATAAATATGGAGTTTCTGCTAATTTTTGAGTTTCTTTAGCTGGACTATTTAATCTTTCTTGTCTTACGGCTTCAATTCTTTTTATTAGCAAAGGACATTTTTTCATTTCTATTGGGTTTGCATCAACTAATCGAAAACAATATCTATTTATATTATTTATAAACTCTTTTCACATCATATATTTATGTATAAACTGTTTTCATTGAGGTTCTAATTTAATATATTCCTGATATTCTTCTTCACTTAAAATCAAATTTCATCAGTCTCTTGCCATCACTCACATATGCATTAAAGGCATATTTGAAATTTGATTATTTCTTGAACTTATGAAAATATTTTGTGAATTTGATAAATATCAATTAATATTGTCTACTTTTGTTTTTTTATCTCAATCAAAAATTACTTTTTCAGTTTTTATATCTTTTCATGAAAATCATACAATAACACAATGAACATGTGCTTTTAAATTTGCTTCGCTATCTCGTTGAAAAGTCCTATGAGCAAAATCTATTTTTGTATCAAATAAATTAAACATTGGATTCCGGACTAAATCCACTTGTTGTCATTGACATAAACTATTAGTTGAAACAAAAGCACATCTTATGTTTGTCTTCCTAATAAATTTTGCTGTTTTAACAAACCATCATGCAACATAATCAATTTGTCATGTTTTTTCGCATTCAGGAAAAACTATCGATATATCATCTCTTTGACTTCATTTTGACCACATTGCTCATACAAAAGGAGGATTACCCATAATATAATTCAGATTTTCTTTTTTTACTACATCATTCCAAT
>CALCYP010000134.1 GCA_937906635.1 uncultured bacterium
TGAAATCGGGGTGAGGGGGTTAACCCCCGCCACCGCAAGCGGTCCCCCTCCCCGTCGGGGAGGAATTTTTTGCCAAATATTCTACTTCAAGAACGAAGCCAGGGGATTTTTTTTTGGATTTCTCGTCGTTTCACTCCTCGAAATGACATAACCGTCATTTCGAATGCAGTGAGAAATCCATTCCCTCTCTGCTTTTTGGATTTCTCGTCATTTCATTCCTCGAAATGACACCTTTCCCTCATCATTTCGATCTTGAAATCAAAAAAAATGGGAATATTTCATCCCATTATTCAACATTATCAAAATTTTTATGCATAAGCTAATTCTCAAACCTTCTGTCTAATAAATTTTCTTTGAGCGATTTCGTCTTGGTTTTGTTCAAGGATAGATAAATCATATAGATTTTGTAAATTTAACCATGTGGATCAGGAATTTCAAAAAGCCTCTCAAAGACGGAAAGCGATTCTTGGAGTGATATTTCTCCTTCATTTTATGATATCATTTATCTCAAATCTACTAATTCAAATAATTTCAGACAATTCTGTCTGACTTCGTCATTTTGCTTTTAGAGCATCTGCAAGGTACTCTCATGGGTGTATAGCTATTCATGGTTTTATCATCTTCGTAATTTCAATATAAATTTACTCATAATGTTTACTAATCCTTTCCAGATTAATTACCTGAACATTTCAATAATTATCCACTGTAAATTCAAGTCTCCAACTATCATTTAATCTCGCAGCCCAAAGTCATTTCATATTTCATTTTTTTTGAGCAATCCTATATCATCAATAGATATTTATCTCCGATAAAGTTTCTACAGACTGCATAAGAGTGACTAATTTGATATAATTTCTCACCACAGCTGATGGATAATATCACTTTCAATAATTGGGATTTGTGTATAGATATTCCAATTCTTTATTAACAAAATTCACTTTCAGCATCAAAATCAGTAAATATATAAATTTCCTGATTTGTGTTGTCTATTATAGACAACATTTTTACAAAATCAAGAGTTTTTGGTTTTTATTTCAAACATTATTAAACCACAACAACTCTACTATAATAAATTCTGTCAAATTTTCAATTGATTTTTTGAAAAATGAAAAATCCTGTTATCTTGATAAATCAAGAAAAAGAAAAAAAGGCGTCAGCCAAAAATCATCCATCCTGCAATATTTGTCCCGCAAAATTACAGGAGAGAAATCAATATTCTTTGTCATTTCGATCCCGCAGAATTACTCAAGAACGAAGCCGAGTTATTTTATGGATTTCTCGTCGTTTCACTCCTCGAAATGACACCCTTCCTTCGTCATTTCGATTCCGCAGTATTGCGGGAGAGAAATCCACCCCATCGTCATTTCGAATGCAGTG
This sequence comes from uncultured bacterium, assembly GCA_937906635.1. GTDB lineage: Bacteria > Patescibacteriota > Gracilibacteria > Absconditabacterales > Absconditicoccaceae > JALOAF01. The sequence goes on from CALCYP010000134.1 coordinate 1,378, forward strand.
AGAAATCCATTCCCTCTCTGTTTTATGGATTTCTCGTCATTTCATTCCTCGAAATGACACCCTTCCTTCGTCATTTCGATTCCGCAGTATTGCGGGAGAG
>CALCYP010000135.1 GCA_937906635.1 uncultured bacterium
ACCATCAGTTTTGATTGATTTTGTAGATGGGAAAGTGATTGAGAGGTAATAATATATTTTTTCAAACAATTTTATTTTTTCAATTTAATTTTTTAAAATATATTCTATTGTACTCAAAAATGATTTTTTTGTCAAATTTTTTAGGAGTTTTTTAGAAAAAAACTCTCAATATGGAACCATATGAGAGTCACAAATTTTACCATCCTAACGAGTCGGCCAGCACTGCTGCAGGTATTACAGCAAGAATTCCTTGCACTAAATAACGGCAAATGTCAATAATGACATAACCGTCATCATATCCCGCACCAACAAACAGGATCGTCATCAGAAGAGATATAAATTGTAGCAATACATATATGAAACACACACATATGACCACAATTCTGAAGAATTTTACTTCTTCATATAGCCATGGCAAGGCTATAGTACCAAATATCACTGAATACATGAACATCATTGATCCAGACGTACTACTCCCAAGGTCAAACACCTGGAGTAGAGTAGAAACTTGCCACTCTATCGCTATCCCTTTTAGGATAAACAAAAGAGCGATCACTGAAGATGTGATGCTTATCGCAATCTTCTTTTCTTTTTTAATACTTTTCATTTTTCTTTTTTTTATTGATTAATTTTAATTTTTGTTTTACATTCATATTATATATATAATTACTATTATGTCAATAACGAGGAATTAATTACTGGTGTTATTTTTTATCAACACCCTTAAAAAACTTTATATATACAAAAAATGCTAGCATTATGCTAACATTTTTCTAACTATCAAAATAATTCACTATAAACAAAATGTCTCTTTAATTTGCTTTACTAATTCTTGGTCCAGCGTTTCACCTCTTTCATCCAAGTAAAACATAACGGAATCCAATAGCTTAGGATTTTTTAAATAATTTTTATCCACTTTATTTGCTATATCTAAATATCACAAATCGATTAATCTTCAAAGCAATTCTACACTAGTTTTTTCCCTCATCAATAATGACCAAAAAACCACTCAACAAAATATAATGCATCATCATCCTTTCATAATTTTATAAGATCTTCTACACTGTCCAAAAACTTTTTGTTTATTAATTCTCATTTTTTAAATGTTTCTGCAATATCTTCTGCCATCACAGCCCATGGCTCTTTTTGTGTGATTTTATCTTCCCATTCTAGTAAATTTAATTTTCATCCGCTCATTTTTTTGCAATATTTTATATGATAAAAGTTACTTCCTACAATTAAAATCAATAATGAGACAAGTGTTCTTGAATTAACTCTTCCGCCATAGATAAGTCCTCTCATGAAACTGAATCGAACACTTCTGAAATCTTTTTTACAAAAGCTCTTATTCAATCTTTTCACATCTCTTTAATACCGACTAAACAACTTGTTAAAGAGCTTTTTACTGTTTGTAGATATTTCTTTACAGCTGTTAGCTCCTCCGCTTTTGAGCTAATTTCTAATGTCTTTGTTTTTTCCATTTTTAATAATTTATTTTATAAAATTGTCATATATTTATATTGACATTATCAATTTTATATATTTAATATGAATTATCAAGAAATGTCAATTAAGAACTGTTGTTATTTTTTATCAACAGTAAAAAAACAAGTATGATACTTATCTTTCAATAACTTAAGATTGTATTTATTTTGAAGTTTTTGCGACAATCACGTTTAGAAATTTTGAATCTTCGCCATCACCGATTTTATCAAATTTCTTGACTATATTTCGACCATTTTTTTTCAAAATATCTTCCATTCCCTCATCAGAAAAACGCATAGATATTTCAATAGGATAAAATTCTCATTCTTTAAAATTAGCTGGTATAAATTCTCCATCCTTTCATTTAAATCAGAATTGACAAAGCATTTTTTGAAGATAAATTTCATTATTTTTGGATGCTTCAATTCCCTTATACATTATCTCAAACCCGGGGAGAATATCATTTTCCTCCAATTTTTTTATTTCTTCTGGATTACCTTTTATTCAAGCCACAAAATCTGGGATATATCATACCCTATTAGCACTTTTTATGGCCTTAAATCATTCAACGATTTTTCATTGTAGTAATTTAATTTTTGGGAAATCTTTATCATCTTTTATTCTATCCCATTCTTTTCAATTATAGCGAAATTTATTATATTTGGTTCAATCATTATTAAAGCTGATTCAATATATAATTTCTCAATTATTACAATTTAGTATAATATTACCAGATTCATCTAGTTCTGCATAATATTTATTTTTATTATCATCTTCAAATTCATAATGTACTGAAAATTTTAAAAAGTCATCGATATTCACTGGATTATGCCAAAATCATTGCTTTGGAATTTGATATTCTTTATCTAATTCATCAGCGACTTTTCATAAATCATTTCTACCTGGAAAATAATACCATGGATAAAATCATAAATTATTTAATCAATTTTTAAACCAATTTTTTGTTGCATCATTATCATAAGCTTTCAAAATATCTCTAATTTCAAAAAAAGTTTTAGGAGCTTTATAATAATCCAGGACTAGATTTCACTGTTTTGGTTTAAAAGTAGTTCAAAGCAGTTGATTTATATCAGCATCCGAATAATTTCAAATTGATCATCATGTAAAAAAATAGGTATAATTCGTAGTTTCATCACTGTTGATATCTTGGATATGCTCTGTTATCCTTCATTTTTTTACAATTCACACTTTTATGAGAGTTATATTATCATTTGACTGTTTTCCAATTTTTCAATTTGACTTTTTAATAAATTCTTCATCTACATCAACTGGCAAATATGTAATTTTTTTTCATATTCATTGCAGTAAAGCTTCTGCCTTATCTCATTCACAACATCAAATATCTACTAAAACAGTACGTTCTGGTAATAAAGCTTGTATTTCTCCACTATTGTGTTCAAATAATTTTATTCATTCATTATAAATTTTTTCATATGATTCGTCATTTTCTATATTTCAATACTCACGTCATCAACGATTTTCATATAAAAATCAAGTATCTGATACTCAAATACTTTTAGGTTCTCATGACACAAACCTTTCAACTATATATCATAACTTTTCATCTCATCAAAAGACTTCTCTAATATGAAGTTTTAATTTATCACCGTTTTCTTCAATATATTTTTTCATAATATCATTATGATTATCTTTATACCAATCTGAAATATAGCCATCAATAACATCACTTTTTAATGCTTCTGACAAATCTCACGGAATATCTTTGATAAAATCTTTCCAATTTACTCTAAATCACTTTTCAGTATGTTCTGAACCATTTATTAATTTTTCCATAAGTCATTGATTATCTGTTTCATTCATCTTATTCCTTTCGTAATAAACTAAACAATACATCCATAGTGGTATATAATGCTTTTGACTTTATTATCACTCACCACATTTCATCATCTGAAACAACAGAGATTGCTATTTTATCTTCTCAGTACAAAATTGTTTCATTTGTAAAGAGCATATTATGCTTTATATATTGATGCTTAGTATATTTTGCTTCTTCTCACTTCTGTGTCAAATTTATATATGCTTTATCTACTTCCATATCACCAGATATTAATACTTTTGCCAAAATTCTATTTTCTAATCTTTTAGGTAAATACACATGATCCAACCGATCTTCTAAAGCGATTTCTCTACTTTTCATTTTTTGAATTGCCGTGGAATGTCAATAAAAAGATTTCATCGTTGAATCTGGATATTTTAATGTGTCTTCATATACTTTTTTAATTCAATCTATTCACTCAAATACAAGCATTTGTGGTTTATATCATCATAGATTTATTATTGAAGAAAATTCTGGTAATTTTTCTTTTAATACTTTATATTTTTGTTCATACTGTTTTACTAACATTTCTGGATCTACTGCAGAAAAATATGTAACAGATTCCCTAACTACTGTAGAGAAAAATCATTTTTTCACTAAATCTCTAAGTATAGCATAAACCGTAGTCCTATTCTCATTTGAATTTCTAGCAATAGTACTTGCAGGTGCTGCTCATAGAGAAAGAGCTGTCAGATAGACCTTTGCTTCCTTTTCTGAAAATCAGTAATTTTGTAGTGTTAGTA